>NZ_BCBJ01000033.1:0-105541 GCF_001320605.1 Pseudomonas sp. NBRC 111133
CAAAAAAGGCCCTGCCGTTGCCGGCAGGGCCCTCTCATATGGCGATAACGCTGATCAGCTGTACACACGCCCCAACAGCTGGCGATGGCTTTCGAACTGGTCAAGCACATCACGCACGATCTGCTCCGGCGCAAAGCCCATCAGGTCGTACTCCTGGCTGCCATCGTGCAGGTACACCTCGGCACGGTAGAAGCGCTGGCGCACCTCCGGCTCGCCTTCCACCGGCGCCTCGCTCGGCGCGGCCATGTAGCCGTCAAGGCTCACTTCGTAAACGAACGGGTTACCCTCGTCCATCATCACCCGCAGGCCCATCATGTTGCGCGACTGGCCAACGCGGGTTTCCACCTCAAAGCCCAGAGTCTGCAACTGCGCGGCCGCTTCTTTCAGCGCCGGGCTGACCTGCTTGTCCATGAAGCGTTGCACCACAGCCTGGGTCGGTTGCAGCTCCAGTTGGGTCAGGCGCTCGCTGAAACCGCGACGGCCACGGGCGGCCAGCTCGGCGCGCTCGCTTTCTACTGCAACGTCCTGCTTCATGGCCTTGTACAGGCCAAACATGAACAGCACCAGCACCACCGAGAACGGCAGGCCCGCCAATACCACCATGGTCTGCATGGCTTCGAAGTTACCGGCAAACAGCAGGCCGATGGTGACCAGGGTGATAACCACCGACCAGAACACCACCATCCAGTGCGGGGCGTCTTCGTCGACCTTGCCGCCTTTGCACGACAGGTTGGCCATCATCACCGCGCCGGAGTCGGCCGGGGTGAGGAACAGCACAAAGCCCACGAACACCGCTACACCGATCACGATCTTGGCTGCCGGGAAGTATTCCAGCAGCTGGTAGATCGACATCGACGGTTGCTCCAGCGCGGTCTTGCCCAGCTCCACGGCGCCCTGGTTGATCACCAGATCCAGGGCGGTGTTGCCAAAGATCGACAACCAGGCCAGGGTAAAGCCCAGCGGGATCAGCAGCACGCCCATCACCAGCTGGCGCACGGTGCGGCCCTTGGAGATACGGGCAATGAACATGCCGACGAACGGGCCCCAGGAAATCCACCAGGCCCAGTAGAACACGGTCCACAGGCCCAGCCAACGCTCGGACTTGCCCGCCTCGCCTTCATACACGTACAGGTCGAAGGTTTTCAGCACGATGCCGTTCAGGTAATCGCCGATGTTCTGCACGAAGCCGTTGAGCAGGTGCAGGGTTTCGCCGCCCAGCAGCACGAAGATCAGCAGGCCGCTGAACAGCATGATGTTCAGGTTGGACAGGCGGCGAATGCCGTTCTCCACACCCGAAACCGCCGCCACGGTGGCCACACCCGCCATGACCAGGATCACCACCAGCAGGTTGGTCTTGCTGTGGTCCATGCCAAACAGGTATTCCAGGCCAGAGGACACCTGCATCGAGCCAATGCCCAGGTTGGTCACCAGGCCCAGCAGGGTGACGAACATGCCGAAGATGTCCACGGCGTTGCCGGCAGCGCCCTTGACCCAACGCTCACCCACCAACGGGTACAGCGCCGAGCGCAGTGCCAGCGGCTGGTTGTGGCGGTAGGCGAAGTAACCCACGGCCAGGCCGACCAGGGCATAGATTGCCCAGCCGTGCAGGCCCCAGTGCAGGAAGGTTAGTTGCAGGCCCTGGCGCGCAGCTTCGAGGCTGGCCGGGGTACCTTCCGGCGGGTTGAAGTAGTGGTCCAGCGGCTCGGAAGCGCCGAAGTACAGCAGCGAAATACCGATACCGGACGAGAAGAGCATGCCGGCCCAGGCGCCGTAGCTGAAGTCCGGCTGGTCGTCCTTGCCGCCCAGCTTGAGGCTGCCGTAGTCGGAGAAGGCCAGGTAGACGACAAACACCAGGTAACCGCAGATCACCAGCATGTAGTACCAGCCAAAGGTGCGCGTCAGCCATTTCTGGGCCACGCCCAGCACCTGGCCGGCGGTTTCGGGTACAGCGATCAGCAAGGCAGTCAGAACAAGGATCATCAGCGCGGAGGTGAAGAACACCACGCGGTTGACCCGTACCCTCTCGGCGGGGGGCTTGGTAAGTGAGGCAGAACTCATTGCACGAATGCTCCGGGCAGTACGGCTGTGGAGGCTAATCAGTCATTCCCGAGCAATTGGTGGAATATCCCCACTGCGTCAGGTGTTATAAAAGCACCCTGGAAACCGTGATCCCGAATCGATACGTTGCAAAAAAACAGACAGATGGCCTGCTGAAAAAGCCACACCTCGGCAGAGGTGCGCGCATTCGTCACAGATCACCCCGCCCGCTCCAAGGGCCTGTCGCAGGGCCAGTGACCGTACGGCAGAATCTGCATTTCGCATCGCTCATGCCCGTCAACGCCTTGTATTCCGGGGGTTACGCGATTTCCTAGGGTGTCAACTCGTGCCTTCTCGACCGCCTGAAAAACTGTCAATGGCACAAATTGTCGCAGAGCTTATTCTTTATTGATTGAACGTTCAATCAAAACAAAATAGACTGGCCTTCGCCGAGTCAGCCGCCCGTCGTCTGCTCGCAGGCCTGAGGAGATAGCAAGATGCCCAAGGTCGGTATGCAACCCATCCGCCGCCAGCAGTTGATCGAAGCCACGTTGCAGGCGGTCGATCAGGTCGGTCTGGGGGACGCCAGCATTGCGCTGATTGCCCGTTTGGCCGGTGTGTCGAACGGCATCATCAGTCACTACTTTCAGGACAAGAACGGCCTGATTGCAGCGACGATGGGTTACATCATGAACATGCTCAACGAAGGTGTTCGAGCACGTCGCCAGGCCCTGACGGACGACAGCCCGCGCGCTCACCTGAAAGTGATCATCGAGGGCAACTTCGATGCCAGCCAGGTAAACGGCCCGGCAATGAAAACCTGGTTGGCCTTCTGGGCTTCCAGCATGCACCAGCCCGATTTGCACAGGTTGCAGCGGATCAACGACCACCGCTTGTATTCCAACCTGTGCTGCCAGTTCCGCCGCGCCTTGCCGCTCTACCATGCGCGCAAGGCAGCCCGCGGCCTGGCGGCCTTGATCGATGGACTGTGGCTGCGTGGCGCCCTGTCGGGTGATGCATTCGACACCGACCAGGCGATACGGATTGCTTACGAATACATGGATCTACAACTGGCTAAACAGCACACCCTGGGTACAAACGACCAGGCCGCTGAACAACCGCGCACGGCCCTTGCCAACCCGGCTGGAGCGTGACGCGCAAGCCAAACCACACACTGCACTTGCGAGGACACTATGGCCCGTTTCGGAACGCAAAAACTCTACATTGATGGCGCTTACGTCGACGCTGGCAGCGATGCCACCTTCGAAGCCATCAACCCGGCCACCGGCGAAGTCCTCGCCCACGTACAGCGTGCCACCCAGGCTGACGTCGAGAAGGCTGTGGAAAGCGCCGAGCGCGGCCAGAAAGTCTGGGCAGCGATGACTGCCATGCAGCGTTCGCGCATCCTGCGCCGCGCCGTCGACATCCTGCGCGAGCGCAACGACGAGCTGGCCATGCTGGAAACCCTGGACACCGGCAAGTCTTACTCCGAAACCCGCTACGTCGACATCGTCACCGGCGCCGACGTGCTGGAATACTACGCAGGCCTGGTACCGGCCATCGAAGGCGAGCAGATCCCGCTGCGCGAATCGTCCTTCGTCTACACCCGTCGCGAGCCACTGGGCGTCACCGTGGGTATCGGTGCCTGGAACTACCCGATCCAGATCGCCCTGTGGAAGTCCGCCCCGGCCCTGGCCGCTGGCAACGCGATGATCTTCAAGCCGTCGGAAGTCACCTCGCTGACCACCCTGAAACTGGCCGAGATCTACACCGAAGCCGGCCTGCCGAACGGTGTGTTCAACGTCCTGACCGGCAGCGGCCGCGAAGTCGGCACCTGGCTGACCGAGCACCCACGCATTGAAAAAGTGTCCTTCACCGGCGGCACCACCACTGGCAAGAAGGTCATGGCCAGCGCCTCCAGCTCGTCGCTGAAGGAAGTCACCATGGAACTGGGCGGCAAGTCGCCACTGATCATCTGCGCCGACGCCGACCTGGACAAGGCCGCCGACATCGCCATGATGGCCAACTTCTACAGCTCGGGCCAGGTATGCACCAACGGTACCCGCGTGTTCATCCCTGCCGAGATGAAAGCGGCTTTCGAAGCCAAGATCGCCGAGCGCGTAGCCCGCATTCGCGTTGGCAACCCGGAAGACGAAAACACCAACTTCGGCCCGCTGGTCAGCTTCCCGCACATGGAAAACGTGCTGGGCTACATCGCCAAGGGCAAAGAGGAAGGTGCCCGTGTGCTGTGCGGTGGCGAGCGTCTGACTGCCGGTGACTTCGCCAAGGGCGCCTTCGTGGCCCCGACCGTGTTCACCGACTGCACCGACGACATGACCATCGTCAAGGAAGAAATCTTCGGCCCGGTGATGAGCATTCTCACCTACGAAACCGAAGAAGAAGTGATCCGTCGTGCCAACGACACCGAGTACGGCCTGGCCGCCGGTGTGTGCACCAACGACATCACCCGCGCCCACCGCATCATCCACAAGCTGGAAGCCGGTATCTGCTGGATCAACGCCTGGGGCGAATCGCCGGCCGAAATGCCGGTTGGTGGCTACAAGCAGTCGGGCGTCGGCCGTGAAAACGGCGTCAGCTCGCTGGCTCAATACACCCGCATCAAGTCGGTCCAGGTCGAGCTGGGCGGCTACAACTCGGTTTTCTAAACCCTGCCTAGCCACGCCCATGCCGCTGCGCACGGGCGTTCCCGCTCCCTGATCACCGCCAAACACGAGGGTACTTTCATGTCCCAAGAATTCGATTACATCATCGTCGGCGCAGGCTCCGCCGGTAACACCCTGGCTACCCGCCTGACCGAAGACGCCGGCGTTACCGTACTGCTGCTGGAAGCCGGTGGCCCCGACTACCGCTTCGACTTCCGCACCCAGATGCCAGCCGCCCTGGCCTTCCCGCTGCAGGGCCGCCGCTACAACTGGGCCTACGAGACCGACCCGGAGCCGTACATGGACGGCCGCCGCATGGAATGCGGTCGCGGCAAAGGCCTGGGTGGCTCGTCGCTGATCAACGGCATGTGCTACATCCGTGGTAATGCCCTGGACTTCGATGGCTGGGCAGAACTGCCAGGCCTGGAGGACTGGACCTATCTGGACTGCCTGCCGTACTTCCGCAAGGCCGAAACCCGCGACATCGGCCCGAACGACTACCACGGTGGCGAAGGCCCGGTCAGCGTGACCACGCCGAAAGCAGGCAACAACCCGCTGTTCCACGCCATGGTCGAAGCCGGCGTGCAGGCCGGTTACCCGCGCACCGAAGACCTGAATGGCTACCAGCAGGAAGGCTTCGGCCCGATGGACCGTACGGTGACCAAGAACGGCCGCCGCTCCAGCACCGCCCGTGGCTATCTGGACCAGGCCAAGAAGCGCCCGAACCTGACCATCGTCACCCACGCCCTGACTGACCGCGTGCTGTTCGACGGCAAGCGCGCCATTGGCGTGACCTACCTGGTCGGCGACAGTGAAGAACGTGTTGAAGCCCGTGCCCGCAAGGAAGTGATCGTCAGCTCTGGCGCCATCGCATCGCCGCAACTGCTGCAACGCTCCGGCGTCGGCCCGCGTCACTTGCTGGAAAGCCTGGACATCCCGGTGGTACACGACCTGCCGGGCGTTGGTGAGAACCTGCAGGATCACCTGGAACTGTACCTGCAGTACGCCTGCACCCAGCCAGTATCGCTGTACCCCTCGCTGCTGTGGTGGAACCAGCCGGCCATCGGTGCGGAGTGGATGTTCAACGGCACCGGCATCGGCGCCAGCAACCAGTTCGAGGCTGGCGGTTTCATCCGTACCCGCCCTGAGTTCAAGTGGCCGAACATTCAGTACCACTTCCTGCCGGTCGCCATTAACTACAACGGCTCCAATGGCGTGAAGGAACACGGCTTCCAGGCGCATATGGGCTCCATGCGCTCGCCGGCCCGTGGCCGCATCCAGGCCAAGTCGAAGAACCCGCGCCAGCACCCGAGCATCCTGTTCAACTACATGTCCACCGAGCAGGACTGGCAGGAATTCCGCGACGGTATCCGCCTGACCCGTGAAATCATGGCCCAGCCTGCGCTGGACCCGTACCGTGGCCGCGAAATCAGCCCGGGCGCCCACGTGCAAACCGACGAAGAACTGGACAAGTTCATCCGCGAGCACGCCGAAACTGCCTTCCACCCGTCCTGCTCGTGCAAGATGGGCACCGATGATATGGCAGTGGTCGACGGCGAAGGCCGTGTGCACGGCATGAAGGGCCTGCGTGTGGTCGATGCGTCGATCATGCCGCTGATCATCACCGGCAACCTCAACGCCACCACGATCATGATCGCCGAGAAAATCTCCGACAAGATCCGTGGCCGCAAGCCATTGCCGCGCAGCACTGCCAAGTACTATGTGGCGGGCGATGCACCGGTGAAGGGCAAGCCGATGCGTGAAGTGAAGCAGGCCTGACATCGGCACCATTGGGGCTGCTTTGCAGCCCTTCGCGGGCTTGCCCGCGAAGGGCCGCAACGCGGCCCCAAATCCCTTGGTTGACTGGCATCAGGTCGGCAGCGCAAAGAATGTACGCATCAACCCGTCATCCTCCACACCCAATCGTTCCGCCATCACCTGACGGTTGAACAACGCCCCCGTGCGCATCTCACGCACCCTCGCCCCCTCCGGCGCCCGCGCCAGTGCCTTCAGGCACACCTCCATGAAGCGATGATTGTCTCCCTTCACCGGCGTCAGCTTTTCAACCTGCAAATAACGCCCCGGCATCATCAGTGACTCCGCCTCGTCCGGACGCCTTGAGAACGGCCCGATCGGCATTGCCTGCACGTCCTCACCCGGCTCCAGCACATACACCAACGCGTTGTCGCCAAAAGCCCCCTTGCCGCTCACCTGGGTCTGCGGGTCGTTGAACACCTCCCACAGGGCATAAGGGTTTTCTGTGAACGACGTAAAACGAATAAACAGGTCACCCACAACAGCTTGCCGCTGCGTGTCATTCGAGGCCACATGCGCTTCTATCCAGGCCTGGAGCGTTGCGCGATCGTCGAAGACCACCAGCACATTCTGCGCATCGGGTAGATAGACGCACTGCCTGCCGGTCTTGAGTGAGTACAGAAACAGCGGCCTGACACCGGGATCGCTGCTGGAAAGCGAACGCCAGCCACCCCGGGCATTTGCAGGATAATCCTCGCGCAGCGCTTTCAGGCTACTCGGCAGCAGCGTCACACGCAGCGTTGCCGCAAGCAGTTCACGCCGCTCAAGTTCGCTGAGCACGGACTGGCCGACAACGGCAAGAAAGCGGGCGCGGGCCAGTACGCAGTAATCTTCGCCACACTGCTCACGAAAACGGCTCAGTGCCTCGCTGTAGCGCCCCGCAAAATCCATTTGCCAGAACGCCTTCAGCATCGCCTGCGGGTCGAGCCGCACTTCGTTACGCTCGTCATAATCGCCATGGCTGGCATCCACCCGGTAGAAACCGCCATAGACACTCAACTCATCGGCAGCGGTCTGCTGCTGTGGGCTGAAGCGCTGGATAACCAGCTCGGTCAGGCTCAGCGACCGCTGCGGCGGCCCACGGTGGCACCAGCCGGTGTAGCTGTGCGAGCTGCTGGCCGCCGACTGGAACTCGTGCCAGTAGAGCGTGTCCGGGTCCAGCCAGTACCCCAGCTGCTGGCGCAGCACATGGCCCGCCGCCTGGCGCGCAAGGCCGTGCAAATCAGGAAATTGCCCAAGCAGGCGCTGGGCCACCTGGGCAAGAGGGAGGCGTTGTTTATCGTTCATGCTATTCGGCTGCCTGACTGTGGGGGACACCACTACATCCGCAAGCCGTAACTACAGTGCGGTATCGCTTTACAGCCCGCATCAGCCTCAGGTTAGAATCGATTGGCACGCGACCTGCTAGCTTTTGCTGAAAAATCCGCTACCACGTCCCTTCCCCCGCTGTTTCGGAGTACCTGCCTTTGGATGCAAGCACCATCAATAGCCTGTTCCTGATCGGCGCATTGCTGGTGGGTGCAAGTATCCTGGTCAGCTCGCTGTCGTCACGCCTGGGCATCCCTATCCTGGTCATTATCCTCGCCGTCGGCATGGTCGCCGGTGTGGATGGTGGCGGCATCATCTTCAACAACTACCCCACCGCCTACCTGGTGGGCAACCTGGCGCTGGCCGTGATCCTGCTAGACGGTGGCCTGCGCACGCGGGTGGCAAGTTTTCGCGTGGCGCTGTGGCCGGCGCTGTCGCTGGCCACGGTCGGGGTCATGATCACCACCGCCCTCACCGGCCTGGTCGCCGCCTGGCTGTTCAACCTCAGCCTGATCCAGGGCTTGCTGATTGGCGCCATTGTCGGCTCCACCGACGCCGCAGCAGTGTTCTCGCTGCTGGGCGGCAAAGGCCTGAACGAGCGGGTTACCGCCACCCTGGAGATCGAATCGGGTAGCAACGACCCGATGGCAGTGTTCCTGACCGTCACCCTGATCGACATGATCGCCAGCGGCCAGACCGGCCTGCACTGGAGCCTGCTGGGCCACCTGCTGCGCGAGTTCGGCATCGGCGGCCTGCTGGGCTTGGGTGGCGGCTGGCTGATGCTGCAACTGGTCAACCGCATCAACCTGGCTGGCGGCTTGTATCCGATCCTGGTGGTGGCCGGTGGCCTGGTGGTGTTCTCGTTGACCAACGCCCTGCACGGCAGCGGTTTCCTCGCCGTGTACCTGTGCGGCCTGGTGCTGGGCAACAAGCCGATCCGCAGCCGCCATGGCATCCTGCACATGCTCGACGGCATGGCCTGGCTAGCCCAGATCGGCATGTTTCTGGTGCTGGGGCTGCTGGTCACTCCGCACGACCTGCTGCCCATCGCCCTGCCGGCACTGGGCCTGGCGCTGTGGATGATCCTGGTGGCGCGGCCGCTGTCGGTGGTCGCCGCCTTGCTGCCCTTCAAGGCCTTCCATGGCCGCGAAAAAGGCTTCATTTCCTGGGTGGGCCTGCGCGGCGCGGTACCGATCATTCTGGCGGTGTTCCCGCTGATGGCCGGCCTGCCGGACGCCCAGCTGTTCTTCAACCTGGCGTTCTTCATCGTGCTGGTGTCGCTGCTGGTGCAAGGCACCAGCCTGCCGTGGATGGCCAAGCTGCTGAAAGTGACCGTACCGCCAGACCCGGCACCGATCTCCCGCTCTGCCCTGGAAGTGCACATCACCAGCGAGTGGGAGCTGTTCGTGTACCGCCTGGGTGCCGAAAAATGGTGCATCGGCGCCGCCCTGCGCGAGCTGAAAATGCCCGAAGGCACGCGGATTGCCGCCCTGTTCCGTAACGAGCAGTTGCTGCACCCGTCGGGCAGTACCGTGCTGGAAGTAGGCGACATGCTCTGCGTGATCGGCCACGAGCACAACCTGCCGGCCCTGGGCAAACTGTTCAGCCAGGCACCCCAGCGCGGCCTGGACCTGCGCTTTTTCGGCGACTTCGTACTCGAAGGCGATGCCGAACTGGGCGCGGTTGCAGCGTTGTACGGCCTGAAGCTCGATGGCCTGGACGCGAAAATGCCGTTGGCGCAGTTCATCCGACAGAAGGTCGGAGGCGCTCCAGTAGTAGGTGACCAGGTCGAATGGCATGGCACGATCTGGACCGTGGCGACCATGGACGGGAACAAGATCCAGAAAGTGGGCGTCAGATTCCCCGAAGGAACGCGACCCGGACCAGGATTGTTCCTCTAAACTTCGTTTCTGCCGGATCCACAAGTAGTCTGCCTATGTCCCTGCGCGTGTACCTTCGCACAGCCCTGCTCGGGCTGTGCCTGTCCCTTTCCTTTGCGGCCACCGCCGCAGAGGCCCCGACCACCGCCAGCATCCAGAACAGCCTCGACAAGATCGCCGAGCGCAAGCTGCCCGAGGCCGACCAGAAGGCCCTGCAGCAGGTGCTCGAACAGACCTTGAGCCAGCTCGCCAGCAAGGAAGACAGCGAGAAGAAGCTTGTCGCACTTAAGCAGCAGCTGGCCGGGGCCCCGAAAGAAACCAGCGACAGCCAGAAAGAGCTCGCCAGGCTCAAGGAAAGCAAGCCCCAGCCCGTCGCCCAGCGTTATGCCACGCTGAGCGTGCCGCAGCTTGAGCAGATGCTCAGCGAGCGCAACACCCAACAGGGCGAGCTGCAAAAGGCGCTGTCCGAAGCCAACAGCCTGATCATCAACTCGCAAACCCGCCCGGAACGCGCCCAGGCCGAAATCAGCAACAGCCAGGCCCGTGCTCAGCAGATCAACAACATCCTCAAAACCGGCAAGGACGGCGGCAAATCCATCAACGCCGACCAGCGCAACCAGCTCAATGCCGAGCTGGCCTCGCTCAATGCGCTGACCCTGCTGCGCCGCCAGGAGTTGGCCGGTAACAGCCTGCTGCAAGACCTGGGCAACGCCCGCCACGACCTGCTGATCGAACGCGCCACACGCCTGGAGCAGGAAATCCAGGACCTGCAGACCCTGATCAACGACAAGCGCCTGGCCCAGTCCCAGGAGGCGGTAACCCAGCAGTCCATCGAAGCCCAGAAGGCCGGCGGCAGCAGCCTGCTGGCCACCGAAAGCGCGCTTAACCTCAAGCTTTCCGACTACCTGCTGAAAAGTACCGACCGCCTGAACGAACTGACCCAGCAGAACCTGCGCACCAAACAGCAACTGGACAGCCTGACCCAGGCCGACCAGGCGCTGGACGAGCAGATCAACGTGCTCAAGGGCAGCCTGCTGCTGTCCAAGATCCTCTACAAGCAGAAGCAGACCCTGCCGCACCTGAAGGTCGACCGCGACCTGGCCGACCAGATCGCCGACACCCGCCTGTACCAGTTCGAGGTCAACCAGCAGCGCGAGCAAATGAGCAGCCCGGTCACCTATGTCGACAAGCTGCTGGCCGCCCAACCGCAGGAAGCGGTGACGCCTCAGCTGCGCAAGGCCCTGCTGGAAGTGGCGATCAACCGTAGCGACCTGCTGGAGCGGTTGAACCGCGAGCTGTCGGCACTGCTGAACGAATCGATCACCCTGCAGCTCAATCAGAAGCAGTTGCTGGGCACCGCGCAGAGCCTGCGCACCACCCTCGACGAGCAGATGTTCTGGATCCCCAGCAACAAGCCGCTGGACTGGGACTGGCTGAGCTATGTGCCAGAGCGCCTGGCCGACCAGGTCGCCAACCTGCCGTGGGGTTCGGGCCTGAAAGAGCTGGCCGACGGCCTCAGCCAGCGCCCGCTGCTGTTCCTGCCATTGCTGCTGGTGATTGGCGCCCTGTTGTGGCGGCGCCAGTACCTGTACCAACGGCTGGGCAAGGTGCACCAGGACATCGGCCATTTCCGCCGTGACAGCCAGTGGCACACGC
The DNA here is from genome assembly GCF_001320605.1 of Pseudomonas sp. NBRC 111133. NCBI lineage: Bacteria > Pseudomonadati > Pseudomonadota > Gammaproteobacteria > Pseudomonadales > Pseudomonadaceae > Pseudomonas > Pseudomonas sp. NBRC 111133. The sequence goes on from NZ_BCBJ01000033.1 coordinate 11,360, forward strand.
CCCAGGCGATTCTTATCAACATCCTCTTGGCGATGCCGGTCAGCCTTGGCCTGGCGCTGTGCAGCTACGCCCTGCAGATCGACGCCCGCGGGCAAAACGCCAACCTCGGCGCCGCCCTCTGGCAACTGGCCCAGGCCTGGCTGGTGTTCTACACCGCCTACCGCATCCTCGCCCCCGGTGGCGTGGCCGAAATCCACTTCCGCTGGCACAAGCCGCAGGTCGAGTTCTTGCGTGGCTGGGTGCGCCGCCTGGGCACCGTGGTACTGGCGCTGGTCGGCGTGGTGGCGGTGGCCGAGCACCAGCCTTCGGCGCTGGCCGACGACGTGCTGGGTATCGGCGTGGTGCTGACCTGCTACGCACTGATGGCCTGGCTGCTCAGCCGCCTGCTGCTCAGCAGCCCCGCGCACCGCGACACCTCGCTGTTCCGCAGGGCCGTGGGCGTGGCGTTCACCGCCCTGCCCATCGCCCTGTTCGTCGCCGTGTGCTTCGGCTACTACTACACCGCGCTGAAACTCACCGACCGGCTGATCTACACCTTGTACCTGCTGCTGTTCTGGCTGGTGATCGAAGCCGCCTTCGTGCGCGGCCTGTCGGTGGCGGCACGGCGCCTGGCCTACCAGCGCGCGCTCAGCAAGCGGGCAGCGGCCAAGGAAGGGCTGGATGGCGAAGTCATCACCGAAGAGCCGACGCTGGATATCGAGCAGGTCAACCAGCAGTCGCTGCGCCTGATCCGCCTGGCCCTGCTCGGCGGCTTCATCGCCGGCCTGTACTGGGTCTGGGCAGACCTGATCTCGGTGTTCGCCTACCTCAACAACTTCGTCCTCTACGAATACACCAGCGGCACCGGCGCCGCCGCCAGCATGGTACCGATCAGCCTCGGCGACCTGCTGGGTGCGCTGGTGATCGTCGGCATCACCTTCGCCCTGGCCGGTAACTTGCCGGGCCTGCTGGAAGTCCTGGTGCTGTCACGCCTGAACCTGGCCCAGGGCAGCGCTTACGCCACCACCACGCTGTTGTCGTACACCATCGTCGGCGTCGGTATCGTCAGCACCCTGTCCACCCTGGGGGTGAGCTGGGACAAGCTGCAATGGCTGGTGGCGGCACTGTCGGTGGGCCTGGGCTTCGGCATGCAGGAAATCTTCGCCAACTTCATCTCCGGCATCATGATCCTGTTCGAGCGCCCGGTGCGCATTGGCGACACCATCACCATCGGCAACCTGTCCGGCACGGTCAGCAAGATCCGCATCCGCGCCACCACCATCACCGACTTCGACCGCAAGGACATCATCGTCCCCAACAAGACCTTCATCACCGGCCAGCTGATCAACTGGTCGCTGACCGACACGGTCACCCGGGTGACGCTGAAACTGGGCATCGACTACGGCTCCGACCTGGACCTGGTGCGCGACCTGCTGCTCAAGGGCGCGCACGAAAACCCGCGCGTGCTCAAAGATCCGGAGCCGATCGTGTACTTCCTCAATTTCGGTGAAAGCTCGCTGGACCACGAACTGCGCATGCACGTGCGCGACCTGGGCGACCGCAACCCAACGCTGGACGAGATCAACCGCTACATCAACCGCGAGTTCAAGGCCCACAACATCAAGATCTCGGTACGCCAGGTCGAGGTGTTCCTGATGGACCAGAAGGACGGCAAGCAGCAGCTGATTCCGCTGGAGCAACCTAAACCCGATGGCACTGCACCGGCCTGAGTGGGCTCGAATGCTTTATTCTGTGCTGAATCTCAGGAGCAGCCCGTGAAAGCCCTCGACCAACTCACTTTCGACAACCGCTTCGCCCGCCTGGGCGATGCGTTCTCTACCCAGGTCCTGCCCGAACCCATCGCAGACCCGCGCCTGGTCGTTGCGAGCGAGTCGGCCATGGCGCTGCTCGACCTCGACCCCGCGCAGGCCGACCTGCCGGTGTTTGCCGAGCTGTTCAGCGGCCACAAACTGTGGGAAGAAGCCGACCCACGGGCGATGGTGTATTCCGGCCACCAGTTCGGCTCCTACAACCCACGCCTGGGCGATGGCCGTGGCCTGCTGTTGGCTGAAGTGCTCAACGACAAAGGCGAACACTGGGACCTGCACCTGAAGGGGGCCGGCCAGACCCCGTATTCGCGCATGGGCGACGGCCGCGCTGTGCTGCGCTCGTCGATTCGCGAGTTCCTCGCCTCCGAAGCCCTGCACGCCCTCGGCATCGCCACCAGCCGTGCGCTGTGCGTAGTCGGCTCCAGCACCCCGGTATGGCGCGAAACCCGGGAAAGCGCTGCCATGCTCACCCGCCTGGCGCAGAGCCATGTGCGCTTCGGCCATTTCGAATACTTCTACTACACCAAACAGCCCGAGCAGCAGCGCGTGCTGATCGACCATGTACTGCAGCAGCATTACCCTGAATGCCAGGCTGCCGAGCAACCGTACCTGGCCATGTTCCGCACCATCGTCGAACGCAATGCCGAACTGATCGCCCGCTGGCAGGCCTATGGTTTCTGCCACGGGGTGATGAACACCGACAACATGTCGATCCTGGGCATCACCTTCGACTTCGGCCCCTACGCCTTCCTCGACGACTTCGACGCCAACTTCATCTGCAACCACTCCGACGACCGTGGCCGCTACAGTTACGCCAACCAGGTGCCCATCGCCCACTGGAACCTCAGCGCGCTGGCCCAGGCCCTGACCACGGTGATCGAGGTGGAGCCCCTGAAAGAAGCGCTCGGCCTGTTCCTGCCGCTGTACCAGGCCCACTATCTGGACCTCATGCGCCGCCGCCTGGGCCTGACCACTGCCGAGGATGACGACATGGCGCTGGTCGAGCGCCTGCTGCAGTGCATGCAGCGGGGTGGCGTGGACTACAGCCTGTTCTTCCGCAAGCTGGGCGAACAGCCGGTGGCCGATGCGCTGAACGTAGTGCGTGATGACTTCATCGACCTGGCCGCTTTCGATGCCTGGGGCGCAGATTATCTAGCCCGCTGCCAACGCGAACCCGGCAATGCCCAAGGGCGCCGTGAGCGAATGCATGCGGTGAACCCGCTGTATGTGCTGCGCAATTACCTGGCGCAGAAAGCCATCGAAGCGGCTGAAGCGGGGGATTACAGTGAAGTGCGGCGGTTGCATCAGGTGCTGACCAGACCGTTCGAGGAACAAGCCGGCATGCAAGCCTACGCTGAGCGACCGCCGGAATGGGGCAAGCATCTGGAAATCAGCTGCTCTTCATGATTAATGCCCAACCCTGTGGGAGCGGGCTTGTCGAGGCGTCGAACCGCCGCTAAGCAGGCAACGCGATGGATGGCACCGGCTTCGCCGGTGTTCGCGGGCAAGCCCGCTCCCACAAGGGAAACGAGAATCCAACCCCGGAGATGACATGTCTGACCCACTGGTAATCCCCTGCCCCCACTGCAACGGCCTCAACCGCCTGCCCGCCGAGCGCCTGGGTGACACCCCGAAATGCGGCCGCTGCAAACAAGACATGCTGCTGAGCACCCCTTTCGAGCTCACCGAGGCCAGCTACGCCAGCCAGATCAAAGGCGACCTGCCGCTGCTGGTCGACATCTGGGCCGACTGGTGCGGCCCATGCAAGTCTTTCGCCCCCACCTTCGAAGAGGCCGCCCGCCAACTGGCCGGCCGTTGCCGACTGGCCAAGCTCGACAGCGAAGCCAACCGCAACCTCGCCGGGCAACTGGGCATCCGCTCGATCCCCAGCCTGCTGCTGTTCAAGAACGGCCGCGAAATCAGCCGCCAGGCCGGGGCATTCCCACTCCAGTCGTTGCTGGAGTGGGTGCGTAGCCAAGGGGTTTAAGCGCTCTCTTCGAGCAACGAATGCAACTCGACAAACTGCTGCGTCAGCTTGTGCTTTGGCTCCAGGTGAATCAGCGGCAGGCTGGCATGGTGCGATTCACGCATCTTCACCGAGCTGCCGAGGTACACCGGTAGCACCGGCAGGCCTTCGGCCAGCAGTTCGTCGAGCATCTGCTGCGGCAGGCTGGCGCGGGACTGGAACTGGTTGACCACGATGCCTTCGACCATCAGGTCTTCGTTGTGGTCATCCTTGAGGTCTTCGATCTCGGCCAACAGGCCGTACAGGGCCTGGCGTGAGAAACTGTCGCAGTCGAAGGGAATCAAGACGCGATCGGCGGCAATCAGTGCAGAAACTGCGTAAAAATTCAGCGCTGGCGGGGTGTCGATATAAATCCGGTCATAATCCTCATCCAGCTCGTCCAGCAGCTTTCGCAGCTTGTTGATCTTGTGCTTGGCCTCAAGCTTGGGCTGCAAGTCAGCCAGTTCTGCCGTGGCGGTAACCACATGCAGGTTGTCGAACGGGGTTTCGTAGATATCGACCTTGTTCTTCTTGCTGAACGGCCCGCTGGACAGGCTTTGTTTGAAGAAGTCGGCAATCCCCATGGGGATGTCCTCGCCGGTGAGGCCGGTGAGGTACTGGGTCGAGTTGGCCTGGGCATCCAGGTCGATCAACAGGGTCCGATAGCCTTCATTGGCACTGACCGCCGCCAGGTTGCAGGCAATGCTCGACTTGCCCACGCCACCTTTCTGATTGAACACCACGCGCCGCATGATTGACCTCCGTGTTTCAACGAATGCCCGAGTATGTGGCGGCACTGCGGCAATGGCCAGTGCCATTTGACCGGCATCAGCCCTGGCCGACCACCTGCCCAGTCAACAGCTCGGCAAATGCCTTGGCCATCACCGAATGACCGCGCTCGCGCTGCACCAGCCACACCGCCGACATCGCCCCCTCATCCAGCAGCGTGCGATATACAACCCCTTCGATGCGCATGCGCTGGAACGACGCCGGCAATACCGACACGCCCAGGCCCGCCGACACCAGGCCAATGATGGTCATCGCCTCCCCCGCCTCCTGGGCAAAGTGCGGGCTGAAACCCGCCTGTCGTGCCAGGCTCAGCAACTGCGCATGCAGGCCGCTGCCGTAACTGCGCGGGAAGAACACGAATGGCTCATGGGCCAACGCCGCCATGTACACACCCTGGTCAGAGCCCTCCGCCAGCGGATGCGAGGCGTTGATAACCGCCACAAGGGGCTCGCGGAACAACTCCGTGGCCACCAGACCTTCCGGCAACGGCATCGGCCGCATCAGCCCCACTTCGATGGACTCATCGAACACCCCTTCGGCGACATCGCGGCTGCTCATTTCCTTGAGGTTCAGGTGCACCGCCGGGAAACGCTGGCGAAAGGCATGGATGGCCTTGGGGATCTTCGAGGTGAAGGGTGCCGACGAGGTAAAACCGATCTTCATCTCGCCCAGTTCTCCCAGCTGTGCACGCCGGGCCACATCGGCCGCCTTCTCCACCTGCGCCAGCACCTGACGCGCTTCCTCAAGGAATAACCGCCCTGCCTCGCTCAGTTCCACCCGACGGTTGGTACGCTCGAACAGCCGAGCCCCCAGCTCCTGCTCCAGGGCCTGGATCTGTTGGCTCAGCGGCGGCTGCGAAATGCCCAGCTGCTGCGCGGCACGGCCAAAGTGCAGCTCTTCGGCCACGGCGATGAAGTAACGCAGATGGCGCAGTTCCATGATCGGCTCCAAACAGGTCGTAAAACATCTCAAATAGGTCGAACAATATATTGGATCTAATCATTAGCCAGCTATATGCTTTTTTCATTGCGCCAGAGGTACCCGCCCGTGAAAACTGCTGTAGCCCCCCTTCCCGCCGAGCCAGAACCTGCCCCCCTGAACGAAATGTGGATCGAGAAAGGCACCCCCGCCTTCATGAAGACCGTCCTGGCGCTGTTCAGCGGCGGCTTCGCCACCTTCGCCCTGCTGTACTGCGTACAGCCGATGATGCCGCTGTTGTCCAAGGAATTTGCCATCAACGCGGCGCAAAGCAGCCTGGTGCTGTCAGTGTCCACCGCCATGCTGGCGTTCGGCCTGTTGATCACCGGCCCTATCTCTGACCGTATCGGGCGCAAGCCGGTGATGGTCTTTGCATTGGTCTGCGCCGCCCTCTCCACCTTGGCCAGCGCCGTGATGCCGAGCTGGGAACTGGTACTGGCCACCCGCGCATTGGTCGGCCTGTCGTTGAGTGGCCTGGCGGCAGTGGCAATGACCTATCTCAGTGAAGAAATTCACCCGCAGCACATCGGCCTGGCCATGGGCCTGTACATCGGGGGCAACGCGATTGGCGGCATGAGTGGACGGCTCATCACGGGCGTATTGATCGACTTTGTCAGCTGGCACACGGCGATGCTGACCATCGGCGGCCTGGCGCTGGTGGCCGCCCTGGTGTTCTGGAAGGTACTGCCCGAATCGCGCAACTTCCGCCCACAGTCGATGAACCCGCGCAGCCTGCTGGACGGCTTTGTCATGCACTTCAAGGATGCCGGCCTGCCTTGGTTGTTCCTTGAAGCCTTCCTGCTGATGGGAGCCTTCGTCACCCTGTTCAACTACATCGGCTACCGCCTGCTGGCTGAGCCCTACCACATGAACCAGGCACTGGTCGGCCTGCTGTCGGTGGTGTACCTGTCTGGCATCTACAGCTCGGCGCAGGTCGGCGCACTGGCGGACAAGCTGGGCCGGCGCAAGGTGTTCTGGGCCAGTATCGTGGTGATGGCAGGTGGCTTGCTGATGACCCTGGCCAGCCCGCTGGCGATGGTGATCGCCGGCATGCTGGTGTTCACCTTCGGCTTCTTTGGTGCGCACTCGGTGGCCAGCAGCTGGATCGGGCGCCGGGCGCTGAAGGCAAAGGGGCAAGCATCGTCGCTGTACCTCTTCAGCTATTACGCAGGGTCCAGCGTGGCCGGTACGGCGGGTGGGGTGTTCTGGCACCAGTGGGGCTGGAATGGCATCGGGCTGTTCATTGGCAGCTTGCTGGCGGTGGCGTTGCTGGTGGCGTTGCACTTGAGCAAGCTACCTCCCAAGGCATAGGCGCACGTGCTCAGGCTTCGGGCAACGCCATCACCAAGCGCGCCTGAAGCAGCTCGCCCTCGGCTTGCAACTGGATGTTCAGCGCTTCGCCACCGTCATGCTCCAGTACGTGCAGCCAGGCCAGCACTGCGGCGACGGGCCCCTCCAGGCCGACATCCACTTGCCCTGCCTTGGCTTCCAGGCTGACGATGTAGACCCCTGCCGCCTTGGCACGCTCATTCAGCCCAGCCGGTGTCAGCAACTCGACGGCGCCTGGCGACCGACGCGGCCCCTGTACAATTCGCTGCAATGTGGCCGCCAGCTCATGCTCACGCGCCAGTGCTTGTTCCGCTTGCTGCATGCGAGCCTGCCCTGGCAACCAGAGTAGCTGGCAGATCACGATCAACAGCAGGCCCCACAACGCTGCACTCATCAGCGCACGCCGGCCTGCTGGTATCTCTTTCCACTGGCGAACCCATGCATGCTCGTTGAGATTTTTCATTCTGCCTCCTGCCAGGCGAGGGTTGCCCGCACGCCCTGGGCAGTCTGTCGCCCCTGTTCCATCCGCATGCCGGCAACACGCTCCCCTAGCCGTTCGAGATCGTCAAAGCCTTCAGCGATGACATCAACACGCCAGCCCTGCCCAGCTGTCGTTTCCGCTCGTTCAATCACCAGATTACCGCTGCTGACCAGCTGCTCGGAGAACTGCGCAAGCTGCTCCATAGCAGTCGACTGCCTGGGCATGTGTTCCAGCAACCGGATTTGCGTGGCCAAATCGCCTCCGGCCAGCGGTTCAGGCGCCCAGCGTTGCAGCACCCGAACATTGTCGGTGTGCTGCAGTGATACCTGACGCATCAACCACTCGGTTCGCCAGTATTCAGCCAGGCAAACCATCAGCAATGCCAGCACCACACTACCTGCCATCGCTTGCCATGCCGGCGCACTGTGCCGTCGGCGCAAGGTGCCCTGGCGCAGGTCCACGGCGCCAGTTTTACCCTGCACCAGCAGTTCCACAGCACTGTCGACCTCCTGATCGCAGCAGTGCGCACCCATTGCCCCTGCCTCGGCCATCCAGGGTATCGACGCATGGCTCTGCTTCAGTACCTGAGCAGCCTGGGCACTGACCGCCAGACGCGCCCCTTCGGTGCCTCCCAGCAACCAGCGACCCTCGAACCACAGGGCACACGCCTGTGCGGCACTCAGCAGGTCGGCATCGACGTGCACCGCGACCGGGTCGATACCCTGCTCAAGCAGCAGCGACATCAGCGGGCGCAGGCGTTCCAGCGCTATCACCAGCACCTTTCGCCGCCCCTCATCATCCTCTGGCCCGAACGCCAGGTGCAAGGCCTCCAAAGGGGCTGCCAACTGCTCTTCGGCCGCATAGCCCAATACTTCCCGGCCGGGGCGCCTGCCCGGCACTGGCCCGATCCTGCAGTACCCTGCCAGCTCCATCGGAAGGACGAGCACTACACCAGCATCGGCCAATGCTGGCGGCAGGTTGCCCAACGTCGACCGATAAAGCTGCCCCTGCGCTGTGCGCACAAGCACCGGCCATGTCCCGTCGGCTGCGGCCATACCCTCCGCCAGTAGAAACAGGTAAACATCACTCATCTGGCATTTGCTCCGGCTGTGCAGAAAAAACACGACGCCACACACGCACCTGATGCGTGTTCAGGTCGATCTCAAGGTCGCTGTACAGGTAACCAACATTGCCTGCCAGCGCTGCGCGCACCTCCAAGCGGTACCAGCGGCTGGTCACCGACAGTCCATGGCTGTCGATACCAAGACCGACCAGACGCGGTTGCGCCAGAAACTGCTGAACGCTGGCAAAACCCTCTTCGGGCCGTTCGCCTATCAAACGCCGGGCAGTGGATGCTTCCACGCCTTCAAGGCCTTCGAGCACCTGCGCCAGGGCGGTATTGACGTTGAGCCCCGCATTTGCAGGCAACGCCACAACCCATGGCCGCAGGCGTGTCATCACTTCATCATCAACGCCTGGCAGGGCGCGCAGCTGGCTAGGGTCGAGCATGCGTTGGCCTGCCAGGGAATCCAGCACTGGCGCCTCGATCTGCAGCGCACGGCACAACCGCTGCCAACGCTTTAGCAGCACAGGGTCGAGATTTTTCCGTGCGGTCAGCGCCGCAATGTTGAAACGCCCGGAAAGGTCTTCCAGACGCAGGCGAACCTGCCCCTGCTCAAGGTCCAGCAACCGGGCTTTCGCCCAGGGCTGACCACCATGGGTCACTTGCAGCAGGGTTGCAGCCTGCTGTTTCAGTTGCACCAAGGCCTGGCGTTCCCCCGCATGTGCCAACTGCAGCAGGCGCGAGGCATCGATTTGCTGCCTGACGCTGCCCAGCATGCCTTGATGGCTACGCAACATGCTGGCAACCAGCACGGTCAGCAGCGCCATGACCAACAGCACGGTGATTAGCGCCACACCCCGCTGCCGAGTGTTCTTCACAGGCTTGCCCCCGCCATTGGCAGCACGCGGCGTATGCCCTGGAAACGCTGGGTCGAAAGCGTGATTTCGAGCGCCTGTGGCGGCTGCGCAGCCGTCCAGTTGGAAACCCAGCCACCCTCTGCGCCATACATACGCCAGCGCAACGCCACAATACCGTCGAGCACGCGCTGCGGGCGTACCTGCCCGTGCTCCAGAGTACGCCGCTGGCGCCACAGCACACCGTCTTCCAGCCAGTATTCGACAACCCTCAGATCGCTGCGCGGCAAGGGCTGCCGATCACGCTCGGCACCCAACAACCAGCTCACCCGATGCGGCGTCAACAAGATGCCGTGGCTCGTGCCGTTCTTGCCGCTCGCGGGCCAGTACCCTTGCAGTGCATCCCGCTGCATCACACTCATTGCCCGCCCCAAGGCGCGCAGTTCGTCGGCGTGGGCCTGGCGCGCTGCATCGGCCCGGGTGAATGCAGCCAGCAACTGGCTGGTGCCTGCCGCCAACAAGGCGAAGATGGCGACGGCCAGCAACAACTCCAGCAGGGTAAAGCCGCGTTGGGTACAGGCTGGCTCACGGCGCACCATCGACAACCTCCAGCCAGCCCACCGTGTGATGAAGTGGCTGCCGATCCGGCGCCAAACCGACACTCACGTTCACTTCGACGAGGGGCGCATCAGCCAGAGGATGCCTCGCCTCGACCAACCACCAGCCCCGCTCATCGAACCGGACCTCCAGGGTGCGCCGCTGTGCAGCCGCAGGCGCGTGCAGACGCAGTTCAGCAAGGTGGTTATCGGCAATCCAGCTGGCGAACAGCCGGTCACGCAGGCCCTGCGACTGCTCCAGCACATGCTGGCTGGCGGTGGTCACAGCAGCAGCCAGCACGGCAAAAACAGACAGCGCCACCAGCACTTCCAGCAACGTAAACCCACGTTCAACGTTCGAGCCAGGGGTCATTGAGGCCATCGCTTGATACCTGGGCCAGGCTGACGCCAGCCTCATGGAATGACAACGAAAACGGGGTGTGCTCGTCGCTACGGGAAAACACCAGTTGCGCAGTGCCTTCCGGCTTGCCGGGCATCACTGCCAGCCCGTCGATTTCGAGATGCAGGTCCAGCCCGGTGTCCCGGCGCTGCCCCTGCGCTGCCACGCTGTGCCCTTCACCCTTCACTAGCTGATAGCCGCGGGGGTCGACGTGCACAGCCAAATCCCGCCCCTCCAGGACCGCCTGCTGCCTGGCGTACTGGACCAGTTGCAGAAACAGGGCGGCTTCCTGCCGTGCCAACCGTTGGGGGCCCTGCCCCACCTGTAGCCCGGCCATGGCCAGGACAACGCCCACCAGCAGCAGCACCAGCATGATTTCAAGCAGGGTGAAGCCCCTCGACCGGTTCTGCCTCATTCGGCCCAGTTACCGATATCGGCATCCGCATCTTCACCGCCGGGCTGGCCGTCGGCCCCCAAAGAGAACAAGTCGTACCCCTGGCCTGATCGCGTTCCTGGGTTGGCGTACTGATAAGGTGCCCCCCACGGGTCCATCGCCTGACGCTTGAGGTAACCCTGGGCGCTCCACTGCCGGGGCAGTGGCGCCAAGGTTGGACGCCGGACGAGCGCCTCCAGGCCTTGAGCCGTAGTGGGGTAGCGCCCATTGTCCAGGCGGTAGATTTCCAGCGCCGTGGCAATGGACTGGATATCGGTACGCGCTGCGGTGAGCTTGGCATGGTCCGGGCGGCTCATCACATTGGGTAGCACCAAGGCACCGAGTACCCCCAGGATGATCACCACCACCATGATTTCAATCAGCGTGAAACCGCGTTGCGCGCGGCGTGCAAAGCCGTAGGACATATCAGTTGACCAGTTGGTTGAGGTTAAGAATGGGCAGCAGGATGGCCAGCACGATGAACAGCACGATGCCGCCCATCACCAAAAGCATCAGGGGTTCACACAGGCTCACCAGAAGGGTTATACGACCTGCCAGTTGCCTGGCCTGAAGATCGGCGGCACGTTCCAGCATGCCGTCCAGCTCCCCGGCACGCTCGCCACTGGCGATCATGTGCAGCATCAGGTCAGGCATGGTCTGGCTACGTGCCAGGCTATGGGCCAGCGTTGCGCCTTCGCCCACTTCACGCACAGCGGCTTGCAAGCGTTCGCGTAGCACCAGATTGCCCACCACGCCGGCCGCGATGTTCATGGCATCGACCAGCACGACGCCGCTGCGCCCCAGAATTGCCAGGGTGCTGATGAAACGTGCGGCTTCACTGGCCAGCACAAAACCGGCGTAACCGGGTATGCGCAGAACCATGGCATGCCATTGCCTTCGTCTGGCGGGTTTGCGTAACAGCAAGACGACCGTTGTAGCGCCTGCCAGCATCACCAGCAAGGCCAACAGCCCAAAGCGGCCGAAGGCATCGCTGAGTGCGATCAGCACCTGCGTTGCCAGTGGTAACTGCGCCTGGTCGCGGGCAAAGGCCTGCACCACGTCCGGCACCACATAACCAAGCAGAAACCCCACCACCAGCAGTGCCACGGCCGTCAGGATCAAGGGGTAAAGCATCGCCAACTGCACCTTCTGGCGCAGTGCCCGCTGATCTTCGCCATGCTCAGCCAGCCGCTCCAGTACGCCGGCCAGGTGCCCTGAACGCTCTGCCGCCTCGACCGTGGCGCGGTAGACCAACGGGAATGCCGATGGGTAATGTGCCAACGCATCGGCAAAGGTATTACCTTCGGCGACCCGCTCAGCCACGCCCAGCAACACCTGCCTGACCAGACGCTGGCCGCTCTGCGCAGCCACCGCCTGCAATGCTTCAGTCAACGGGATGCCGGCCTGCAACAGCGTTGCCAGCTGTCGTGTCAGCAGGCAACGCTGCACGAGCGAGAGGCGGTTGCGTGCAGTCAGCGCGGCAAAGGGCGACGGCTGTACCTCTTCGATCACCAATACCGACCAGCCCTGCTCGCGCAACTGCTGTCGGGCCTGGCGTGCACTGGCTGCCTCTAGCGTGCCGCGCTGACGCGTGCCATCGATGCGCTGAGCCTGATACCGGAAAACCGCCATGCTCAGTCCTGGCCTGTGACGCGCAGCAGTTCCTCGACACTGGTCTGCCCTTGGCAGACTCGCTCGATACCGTGCTGAAACAAGCTGGTCGAGTGCGGGCACAGCAATGCCCGCATCTGTGCCAAGGATGCGCGGCCGTGAATAGCCTGTGCCAGCTGCGGGGTGATCACGACCATTTCATGCAAAGCCACACGCCCGCTGTAGCCCAACTGGCACAGCTCACAACCAACAGCCTGGTAAAGCTGCTGCGGTAAGTCATCGGGATTGCCCAGTGCAGCGGCCATGGCGTCATCCACCTCGCACGCGACCTTGCAATGCGGGCACAACACACGCACCAGCCGTTGAGCCATGACACCGGCGAGCGATGAGGCGAGCAAGCAGGTATCCACACCCATGTCCGCCAACCGCATGATGGCACCCAGTGCGCTGTTGGTATGCAGGGTCGACAGCACCAGATGGCCCGTCAGCGATGCCTGCACGGCAATTTCGGCCGTTTCCCTGTCACGGATCTCACCCACCATCACGACATCCGGGTCCTGCCGCAGGATCGCCCGCAGCCCGCGCGCAAAGGTCATCTCCACCTTGCTGTTGACCTGAGTCTGGCCGATGCCCGGCAAGTGATATTCAACCGGGTCCTCGACGGTGAGAATGTTGCGCGACTCACGGTTCAGTACCGACAACGCCGTATACAACGTGGTGGTCTTGCCAGAGCCGGTGGGGCCGGTCACCAGGAAAATGCCATGGGGTTTGTCCAGCAATGCAAGGAACGCCTTCTGCACAGAGGGCTGCATCTGCATGTGTTGTATGTCCAGGCGGACCGCCTGCTTATCCAGCAAGCGCATCACCACCCGCTCCCCATGGGCCGCAGGCAAGGTGGACACACGCACATCCACCTCATGGCCTGCCAGCCGCAAGCTGATGCGGCCATCCTGTGGCACACGTTTCTCGGCAATGTCCAGGCGCGCCATGACCTTGATGCGCGATACCAGCAATGCCGAGAGCGCCCTGGGCGGCGTGAGCACTTCGCGCATGACACCATCGATGCGCATGCGAACACGCAACTGCTGCTCGAAGGTTTCCAGGTGGATATCGGAAGCGCGTGACCTGACCGCTTCGCTGAGCAATGCATTGAGCAACCGGATGATCGGCGCATCGTCCTGTTGATCGAGCAGGTCACTGGCCTGCGGCAAGCCCTCAGCCATGCGTGACAGGTCGATGTGGTCATCCAGCTCCTGGATAACCGACTGTGCCGCATCCTGGGCGCCGCCATAGCAACCGGCCAGGTGGATGGCAAACGCGTCATCGTCCACCACCCGCAGCGGAACATGCTGCCCGACCACGCGCAACGCTTCGGAAAGCGACTCCAGCGAGGCGCCGTTGCGCATCAGCAACGTGTGGCGGTCCAGCAAAATGCCAAAGCGCCGGGCAAAGCCGAATGGAATCAGATCGCTCACCGGCCATGTTCCTCGCCCATCGGTGCAGGGCGCGCCTCGAACATTTGGCGGGGGTCTTTCGGTACTCGTGCCGGGTCGGACGCCTGTACGTCGCCATAGGCGCGGCGGCCGGACTCGATCAGGTCTTCCTGGGTACGCAAGACGGTAGGCCTCAGGAACACCATCAGGTTGGTCTTTTCCTGAGTGTCCCTGGTCCAGCGGAACAAGCCACCAAGCAGCGGGATGCGGCTTAGCAACGGCACTGCGCGCTGCTCTGTCCGCACGCTGTCCTTGATCAGGCCGCCGATCACGATGATCTCGCCGTCCGCAGCCAGGATGGTGCTCTTGAGCGTCCGCTTGCTGGTGATCAGGTCACCTTCGACCGTGCCAGGTGCCAGTTCGGAGCTTTCCTGTTCGACCTCCAGGCGCAAACTCCTGCCCTCATTGATGTGCGGGCGCACCTTCAGGCTAATACCGATGTCCTTGCGTTCCACGGTCGTGAACGGGTTGTCGGCGCCACTCCCTGATGTGGTGTACGAGCCGGTCTTGAAGGGCACGTTCTGCCCCACCAGGATCTGCGCCTCCTGGTTGTCTAGCGTGAGCAGGCTGGGGGTGGACAGCAAATTGCTGCGGGTATTGCTGGCCAACGCGGAAACCAGCAGGCCAAAACGGTCAGAACCCAATGCCAGTGCCGCACCGCTCGGCAGTGCCTTGTCTGCGCCCAGCAGGTCAGCCCAGGCCACACCGCTGTCGGGGAATGTCACACCGCCCTTGAGGCTGCCTGTATCTATCCCCCACTGCAGCCCCAAGGCTTCATTGATATCCCCGCTGACCTCGACGATGGCCGCATGTATCAGCACTTGCGCGCGTGGCTGGTCGAGTTGCTCGATGATCTGTACCACATTACCCAACGTCTGGGGCTCACCCAGAAGCACCAGCGCATTCTGGCTGACATCGGCCTTGACCATGGCCCCTGCCGCAAGTGGCTGGCCCAAGGTTTCAGTACCTGCCTTGGCATCCAGCCGTTTGCCCACTTCACTGAGCACCTCGGCCAGTTGCTCGGCATTGCCATGCTGAAGGCGCACCACTCGCCAGTTCTGCGAACTGACAGGCGCGGGCACATCCAGCTCGCGGGCCAGGCGAGCAAGGCGTTGCCGGGACTTTTCCGGGCCGAGTATCAGCAGGCGGTTGCTGCGCGAGTCGGACAGCACCCGCACGCCACTGTCCGGGCCGCCCGCCGAAGCCTCTACCACAGGCAACACATCCACGACCTGTGCTGTACGCAAGGTCACCAGCTCATAGTCATGCCGTTGACCGCTGTCCAGTTGCGCCACCAGGCTTTGCAGGCGCTCCAGGTTTGCAGCCGAATCGGTAACGACCAAGGCATTGGCCGAACTGGACGGTCCAATGTAACCATTGCTGGACACCAACGGCCTCAGCAAGCCCGCCAGATCAGCCGCAGTGCTCCCAGACAAGCTGAACACGCGCGTGGTGAATGCGGCAGGAATGGCATCGACCTGCTGGTTGGCCCAGGCTTTTGCCTCACTCGCCGGCAGCACCAGCAAGCGATCACCATCGTTCACCGCGGCGAACCCTTGTGCATTCAGCACCGAGTAGAACAGCCGGCGCACGCCCTCACGATCGTGCGCTTCATTGGACAAGACTGTAATCCGGCCCTGTACGCGCGGATCAAGCACAATTGTCTGGTCAAGAATGGCCCCGACTTCGCGCACCACATCGCGTACATCGGCATCGCTCATCGCCAGTTGCCAGGTCGGCGCATCAGCCAGGGCCAGCGGGCAGGTCAAAGTCAGACAGGCCCCGAACGAGGCCACCCGTAGAAAGCGTTGAAATGTCATTGCACCTCCCGCAGCAGGCGGGGTGAATCGGCAGACGCAGGACCACGCGTGGGGGTACTGCCCGATTGAACGAAGACGCTGGCGCGGCTGCCGGACAACGCCAGCGTTTGCTCGCGCTCACCGTCCCAAAGGGTGATGGAACGCACGTCGATCCGACGCAACACGCTGCCGCCCGGCATACGGTCGCCAACCCGGTACAGGCTTTCACCCTCGCGGCTTGCAACCAGCGCACGGGCCTGGCCCTGGCTTGATACGAAACACGCCTTGAGAACCAGTTCGGCCTGGCTGGCAGCCTGGCCGACTGGCTCGCTATAACCAAATGCCAGTGCCAGGGTTGCTGTGGGTAATGGCTTCTGGGCAATTGATGCGGACGCGACCTGCTCCCGCCCGATGCGCTCTGCCACGGGCCGGGTCGTTTCTCGCACGACCAGAAAAGCAATCGCCAACAGGGGAGCTGCCACCCAGGACAGAATCGAAAACGGCTTCATTGGCTCAGGGCAACATCCGGCGAAGCACCTGCCGCCCAGAACACTCGTGCAGAATGACGGCCCCGACATGCAGCGCCACAACCATGGTCAGCACCACGTTGGCTGCAACATGCAGCTTCAGCCAGGCACTGAGCCATGACGGGTCGCTGATCAACGGCGAGATGGCAAACCATCCAAACACGTCGATTGCGCGGTCCATCATCAGTACACCAGATAACAGCACCAGCGCGGTCAGCCAGTACATACCCTCGTGTACAGCATGGGCAGCCCGGCGCGCCCGAGGGTTCTCATTCAGCGCACCCGGCCTGGCCTTGACCAATCGCACCAGCCAGCGCAGCAAGAAAACCGGGATGAACAGCGTGGTCAGGCCGACATTCACGAAACCGACCAGATGGGCAGTGGCGGGTTCGACATCAAAGCCGGAAACATAAAAGCCACTGACCAGCGCCCAGCCGATCACCAATGCAGAGACCCAGTGCAACAGGATCTGCTGCCAGCAATATTTGTGTACTTGCATCGAAAATACCGTGTTGTGCCCTAGCCGCTACTCCGGCTGCCAGGGCACATTCCTTCAGCGTTTGATCCAGGCGTCTTGCCAGTGGCTGCCTACACCCGGCTCATATTGGGTGGCACTTGCCGAATAGCTCTTGCACCAGCCCTCGAACGGGAACGGCTTGCACTCGAACACTTCACCCGTCTTCGGTTGCAGTACACGTGTACCGGCCTTGTAGCTTGCAATCGATTGAGGGAATTCAAAGTCGTGGCCTTCGCCACCCGCAGCCTTCAGCTGAACCGTGCGCTCTTCCTGCAACAGGATGCGCCCGGCCTTGTTCACGCCAACGACCTTGAGCAGGTGCTCGCCTTCGACACTGCTCGCTTGCAGCGTCATCGGACGGGTGGTGGCGTCCACGTCCTGACGAGTGAAGCCGACTTGCTGGTTGGCACTGTCGAACAGCCGTGCACTGACCTGCAGCTTACGGTTGGTCATTACCGTGAAGTCCAGGTTCGCCTTACCGTCTTCCAGCACGTACTCAGGTTTGAGGTCATGCAGGTGCAGGTAGCTGTCATCGACAGGTACGCCTTCGAAATCCAGCTGATAGCTGCTGATGCCCGTCTCGGGTTTGGCGAAGATGCTGTTGGCGCCCTGGACCGGCTTGATGTTGCCCTCGCTATCAAGGTGGCCCGCTTGTACCAAGGACTGGGTTTCATTGATGCGCTTTGCAAGCTTGTAGGACCAGTTTGCTGCAAGGCCTTCCTCAGCGCTGTCAATGACGATACCTACGCTGAATTGAGCGCTTTCCGAGCCGGCCACGAACGCGCGAGCCCTGACCTTGTCGCCAACCTGCAGGTCACGATGTGGGTTGATGCTGCCCACTTGCGGCCACTCAGGGGCGGGGCCACCTTCAGTCTGAATATCCACGTCCATGACGTTGTAGAACGCTGCAGCAGTGTCATCGACTGTCCAGACACCCAGGATGATGTGCTGCCCGGTCTTGTCAGCAGGCAACGTGCACTGATGCTTTACAAGGGCTGGTCCATGTGTGGGTTGCCCCTCACCACGAGCCGGCTTCCCATGCCCATCAACGGTACAGAAAGGCGTCGACTCGAACGCATCGCGCCCCAAGGGTGCATTCGGGTTCCACCCCGCTTTGGTGATGAAGTACTCCCAACCCGTCGTCTTGTGCCCTTCGGTGTAATACCAGTCGAAGGCGACGTCGCGCTGCTTGATGGGCGTCAGCGACCAGCGGTTGGCAGACTGCTCATCCAGCGGTGCGAAGTCGGACCGCACCCCACCACTGGCGAGTTTGCCATCAGCCGGGCCGCGGGCCGGGAAGCCTTTTTCGGCCTCCCCGACTGCTTGCGGCTCGTACATAGGCTGGCCACACTCGGTGTTCAACCCAAGTCGGCACGCATACGCCCTGGAAGGCGGTTCACTGGCGTAACCGTGTGCACTGGCCATTTGGGCATGCATGCCCACCCCGGCAATCGCCAGCCATGCGCTGCTGGCAACAACCCTTCGTAGATGCTTTCGTGTACTCATGACGCACTCCAAACTGCTGAGTTTGCGTCGGGGGCTCCCGACAGGAGTGCGTCATTCTAAAAATGCGAAAGGCTGCAAAACATAGGAAAATTCCTGCCGAACAGCAGGCATTTTCATGAGTCAGTTGATGATCTCGACAATATCCACGTCAACCTCACGGCTCATCAGGTGCTTTTCCACCTCACCGGTCAACTTGACCTTGGTCTTGTCGTTGAACGGCGTCGACGGCAGGTCTTCGTCATCGATCTCGACGGTGATGGTGCCGGTGTTGTCCTTGAACTCGTACTTGTCGTCGTTGTTGATCTTCTTGGTCACAAACCCTTGCAGCACAACCGGAGTGTCATCGGCAGCGTCGTTGGCAGCGGCAACAGTGGTGACCGACTGAGCGCCGGGGCCGGTATAGGTCGCAGCCAGTGCGGCGGTGCTGAACAGAGGGGCGAGGATCAGGGCGAGGTAACGTGCTTTCATGAGGATCGGGTCCTGTTTGGGTTTCGATGGGACCAGATTAGCGACGATCGCTGAATTAAAACTTAATGCGACAAAAAGCCCGGCACAGGGCCGGGCTTGGGTTTTCAGCTTCAGATCACTGATGATACTGCGCCGACAGCTCATGCACGGCGTTGATGAACACACCCGCGTGCTCCGGATCGACTTCCGGCGTAATGCCGTGGCCCAGGTTGAACACATGGCCCGTGCCGTGGCCGTAACTGGCCAGGATGCGCGCCACTTCCTGGCGGATGGCTTGCGGCTTGGCGTACAGCACGGTCGGGTCCATGTTGCCTTGCAGGGCCACCTTGTCACCCACGCGGCGGCGGGCGTCGCCGATCTCGCAGGTCCAGTCCAGGCCCAGCGCATCGGCGCCGGCTTCAGCGATGCTTTCCAGCCACAGGCCACCGTTCTTGGTGAACAGGATCACCGGCACCTTGCGCCCTTCGTGCTCGCGGATCAGCCCGCTGACGATCTTGCGCATGTAGGCCAGGGAGAATTCCTGGTAGGCCGCCGCCGACAGGTTGCCGCCCCAGGTGTCGAAAATCTGTACGGCCTGGGCACCGGCCAGAATCTGGCCATTCAGGTAGCTGGTCACCGACTGGGCCAGCTTGTCCAGCAGCAGGTGCAGGGCTTGCGGGTTGTCGTAGGCCATGGCCTTGGTCTTGCGGAAGTCTTTCGACGAGCCGCCTTCGACCATGTAGGTGGCCAGGGTCCATGGGCTGCCGGAGAAGCCGATCAGCGGCACACGGCCATTGAGTTCGCGGCGAATGGTGCTGACCGCGTCCATCACATAGCCCAGGTCTTTCTGAGGGTCTGGGATTGGCAGCGCTTCGATGTCGGCCGGGGTGCTGATGACCTTCTTGAAACGCGGACCTTCGCCGGTTTCGAAGTATAGGCCCAGGCCCATGGCGTCGGGGATGGTGAGGATATCCGAGAACAGGATCGCCGCGTCCAGCGGGTAGCGGTCCAGCGGCTGCAGGGTGACCTCGCAGGCGAACTGCGGGTTCATGCACAGGCTCATGAAGTCGCCGGCCTTGGCGCGGCTGGCGCGGTACTCCGGCAGATAGCGGCCGGCCTGGCGCATCATCCACACCGGGGTGACGTCTACGGGTTGCTTGAGCAGTGCACGCAGGAAACGATCGTTCTTCAGGGCAGTCATGTCGGCATCCGGAAAAATAGTGCGGGCATTTTCTCAGACGCACAAAGAAAAGGCACGGCTCATTGCCGTGCCTTTTCTCTATGGGTATGTCCTGGATCAATAGATTTTGTATACAAAATCTAAATGATTTCAGACTTCGAGGTAGTCCAGGATGCCTTCAGCAGCGGTACGCCCTTCGAAGATTGCCGTCACCACCAGGTCCGAACCGCGCACCATGTCGCCACCGGCAAACACTTTCGGGTTGCTGGTCTGGTGCTTGAACTTGCCTTTCTCCGGCGCAACCACGCGGCCTTGGCTGTCCAGCTGGATACCATGCTGCTCGAACCACGGCGCCGGGCTTGGGCGGAAGCCGAAGGCGATCACCACGGCATCGGCCGGCAGGATCTCTTCAGAACCCGGGATCGGCTCGGGGCTGCGGCGGCCACGGGCATCCGGCTCGCCAAGGCGGGTCTCGACCACTTTTACGCCTTCCACCTTGTCCTCGCCAACGATGGCGATAGGCTGGCGGTTGTAGAGGAACTTCACACCCTCTTCCTTGGCGTTCTTCACCTCTTTGCGCGAACCCGGCATGTTGGCTTCGTCACGGCGATAGGCGCAGGTCACCGATTTGGCGCCCTGACGGATCGACGTGCGGTTGCAGTCCATCGCGGTGTCACCACCGCCCAGCACCACCACCTTCTTGCCCTGCATGTCGACGAAGTCTTCCGGCGACTTTTCGAAGCCCAGGTTGCGGTTGACGTTGGCGATCAGGAAGTCCAGCGCGTCATGCACACCTGGCAGGTCCTCGCCCGGGAAGCCACCCTTCATGTAGGTGTAGGTACCCATGCCCATGAACACCGCGTCGTACTCGGCGAGCAGCTGTTCCAGGGTGACGTCCTTGCCCACCTCGGTGTTCAGACGAAACTCGATGCCCATGCCGGTGAAGACTTCGCGGCGGTTGCTGAGCACGGTTTTTTCCAGCTTGAACTCGGGGATGCCGAAGGTCAGCAGGCCACCGATTTCCGGGTTCTTGTCGAACACCACCGGGGTCACGCCGGCACGCACCAGTACGTCGGC
This sequence comes from Pseudomonas sp. NBRC 111133, assembly GCF_001320605.1. Classification (NCBI taxonomy): domain Bacteria; kingdom Pseudomonadati; phylum Pseudomonadota; class Gammaproteobacteria; order Pseudomonadales; family Pseudomonadaceae; genus Pseudomonas; species Pseudomonas sp. NBRC 111133. Next base: position 32,253 of record NZ_BCBJ01000033.1, read on the forward strand.
GCAGCCCAGGCCAGCAGGGCCGGCGCCGATGATGGCGACGCGCTTGCCGGTTGGTTTGACCTTGGACATGTCCGGGCGCCAGCCCATGGCGAAGGCGGTGTCGGTGATGTACTTCTCCACCGAACCGATGGTCACCGCGCCAAAGCCGTCGTTCAGGGTGCAAGCACCCTCGCACAGGCGGTCTTGCGGGCACACGCGGCCGCACACTTCCGGCAGGGTGTTGGTTTGGTGCGACAGCTCGGCGGCGGCCAGGATGTTGCCTTCGGAAACCAGCTTCAACCAGTTGGGGATGAAGTTGTGTACCGGGCACTTCCATTCGCAATACGGGTTACCGCAGCCCAGGCAGCGGTGTGCCTGGTCCACGGACTGCTGCGGCTTGAACGGTTCGTATATTTCCACGAACTCTTTCTTGCGCTGGCGCAGCAGCTTCTTCTTCGGGTCCTTACGGCCCACTTCGATGAACTGGAAGTCGTTGTTCAGACGTTCAGCCATTTTTCAAAACCTCTTTACAGCAGCTGCAAGCTAGACGCTGCAAGCCGCAAGACGATCACTTAAGCCGGGCAAACCTCGTACTGCCTTTACCTGCAGCGTGAGGCTTGCTACTTGCAGCTGTTTTTACTGCGGGTTGGCACGGGTGCTGGACAGCAGCTGCTTCAGGTTGGCTGCCTTCGGCTTCACCAGCCAGAAGCGCCGCACGTAGTCGTCCAGGTTCTCCGAGAGCTCACGCCCCCACTCGCTGCCGGTTTCTTCCACATACTCGGCAAGGACACGCGCCAGGTGGCTGCGGTACGCCTCCATCGCTTCACCACTGATGCGCTGGATTTCCACCAGTTCGTGGTTGAGCTTGTCGACGAAGCTATTGTCCATGTCGAGCACGTAGGCGAAGCCGCCAGTCATGCCAGAACCGAAGTTGTAACCGGTCTTGCCCAACACGCAGACAAAGCCGCCGGTCATGTATTCACAGCAGTGATCGCCAGTGCCCTCGACAACAGCGTGGGCGCCGGAGTTACGCACAGCGAAGCGCTCGCCCGCAGTACCTGAGGCAAACAGCTTGCCGCCAGTGGCACCGTAAAGGCAGGTATTGCCGACGATGGCGCTGTGCTGGGTTTCGAACGGGCTGCCGGCTGGCGGCACGATGGTGAGCTTGCCACCGGTCATGCCCTTGCCGACGTAGTCGTTGGCGTCGCCTTCCAGGTGCAGGTTCAGGCCACCGGCGTTCCACACACCGAAGCTCTGGCCCGCAGTACCCTTGAAGCGGAAGGTGATCGGCGCCGCAGCCATGCCCTGATTACCGTGCAGGCGGGCGATTTCACCCGACACACGCGCACCGATGGAACGGTCGCAGTTGCAGATGTCGAGGTTGAACTCGCCACCGGCCTGGTCACGGATGGCCGGCATGGCCATTTCCACCATTTTCTCGGCCAGCTCGCCCTGGTCGAACGGCGGGTTCTTGTCCACTTCGCAGAACTGCGGCTTGTCAGCCGGGATGTGCGAGCTGCCCAGCAGCGGCGACAGGTCCAGGTACTGCTGGCGCTCGGTGTCGCCTGGCAATACGTCGAGCAGGTCGGTACGGCCGATCAGTTCGCCCAGGCTGCGCACGCCCAGTTTGGCCAGCCATTCACGGGTTTCTTCGGCGACGAAGGTGAAGAAGTTGATCACCATGTCGACGGTGCCGATGTAGTGGTCCTTGCGCAGCTTGTCGTTCTGGGTGGCTACGCCGGTGGCGCAGTTGTTCAGGTGGCAGATGCGCAGGTACTTGCAGCCCAGGGCGATCATTGGCGCGGTACCGAAGCCGAAGCTTTCGGCGCCGAGGATGGCCGCCTTGATCACGTCCAGGCCGGTTTTCAGGCCGCCGTCGGTCTGTACCCGCACCTTGCCGCGCAGGTCGTTGCCACGCAGGGTCTGGTGGGTTTCTGCCAGGCCCAGTTCCCACGGGGCGCCGGCGTACTTGATCGAGGTCAGCGGCGAAGCACCGGTACCACCGTCGTAACCCGAGATGGTGATCAGGTCGGCATAGGCCTTGGCCACACCAGCGGCGATGGTGCCCACGCCGGCTTCCGCCACCAGCTTGACCGACACCAGCGCCTGCGGGTTGACCTGCTTGAGGTCGTAGATCAGCTGGGCCAGGTCTTCGATCGAGTAGATGTCGTGGTGCGGCGGTGGCGAAATCAGGGTCACGCCCGGTACCGCATAGCGCAGCTTGGCGATCAGGCCGTTGACCTTGCCACCCGGCAGCTGGCCGCCCTCACCGGGCTTGGCGCCCTGGGCGACCTTGATCTGCAGCACTTCGGCGTTTACCAGGTATTCCGGGGTCACACCAAAGCGGCCGGTGGCCACCTGCTTGATCTTGGAGCTGCGGAGGGTGCCGTAGCGCGACGGATCTTCACCGCCCTCACCGGAGTTGGAACGCGCGCCCAGGCGGTTCATGGCCTCGGCCAGCGCCTCGTGGGCTTCCGGCGACAGGGCCCCCAGCGAGATACCGGCGGAGTCGAAACGCTTGAGGATGGCCTCCAGCGGTTCGATCTGCTCCAGCGGCAGCGGCTGGTCGGCCACTTTCACTTTCAGCAGATCGCGGATCATCGACACCGGGCGGGTGTCGACCAGCGTGGTGTATTCCTTGAACTTGGCATAGTCGCCCTGCTGCACGGCGGCTTGCAGGGTGTTGACCACGTCCGGGTTGTAGGCGTGGTACTCGCCACCGTGAACGAACTTCAGCAGGCCGCCTTGCTGAATCGGCTTGCGCGCGCTCCAGGCTTCGGCCGCCAGCAGCTTCTGGTCGCTTTCCAGGTCTTCGAAGCGCGCGCCCTTGATGCGGCTGGACACGCCCTTGAAGCTCAGGCCGACCACTTCCTCGGCCAGGCCGATGGCTTCGAACAGCTGCGCACCACGGTACGAGGCGATGGTGGAGATGCCCATCTTCGACAGGATCTTCAGCAGGCCCTTCGAGATGCCCTTGCGGTAGTACTTGAAGACTTCGTCCAGGTCGCCCAGCACTTCGCCGGTGCGGATCAGGTCGGCCAGCACTTCATAAGCCAGGTACGGGTAAACGGCCGAGGCACCGAAGCCCAGCAGCACGGCAAAGTGGTGCGGGTCGCGGGCGGTGGCGGTTTCCACCAGGATGTTGCTGTCGCAACGCAGGCCCTGTTCGGTCAAGCGGTGGTGCACTGCACCCACGGCCAGCGAAGCGTGCACCGGCAGTTTGCCCGGGGCGATGTAGCGGTCGCTCAGCACCAGCTGGGTCTTGCCAGCGCGCACGGCTTCTTCAGCCTGGTCAGCGATATTGCGGATGGCCGCTTCGAGGCCGACGCCCTCTTCATAGTTGAGGTCGATCAGCTGGCGGTCGAAACCTTCGCGCTCCAGGCTCATCAGCGAACGCCACTTGGCGGGCGAAATGACCGGCGAGCTGAGGATGACCCGCGAAGCGTGCTCCGGAGACTCCTGGAAAATGTTGCGCTCGGCGCCCAGGCAGATTTCCAGCGACATCACGATCGCTTCGCGCAGCGGGTCGATCGGCGGGTTGGTCACCTGGGCGAACTGCTGGCGGAAGAAGTCGTACGGCGAACGCACGCGCTGCGACAGCACGGCCATCGGCGTGTCGTCGCCCATCGAGCCGACGGCTTCTTGGCCCTGCTCACCCAGCGGGCGCAGCACCTGATCACGCTCTTCGAAGGTGACCTGGAACATCTTCATGTATTGCTTGAGCTGGTCAGCGTCATAGCTGGCCACGCCCTGGTCGTCGGTCAGCGTCGCCTGGATACGGGTGGCGTGCTGACGCAGCCAGCGCTTGTACGGGTGACGCGACTTCAGGCGGTTGTCGATGGCGTCGGTGTCGAGGATCTGGCCGGTTTCGGTGTCCACGGCCAGGATCTGACCCGGGCCGACACGGCCTTTGGCCAGCACTTCCTCAGGCTGGTAGCCCCATACGCCGATTTCCGAGGCGATGGTGATGTAGCCGTTGGTGGTGGTCACCCAGCGCGCCGGGCGCAGGCCGTTACGGTCCAACAGGCACACCGCGTGGCGGCCTTCGGTCATGACGATACCGGCCGGGCCGTCCCACGGCTCCATGTGCATGGAGTTGTATTCGTAGAAGGCGCGCAGGTCGGCGTCCATAGTCTCGACGTTCTGCCAGGCTGGCGGTACCAGCATGCGTACGCCGCGGAACAGGTCGATGCCACCGGTCACCATCAGTTCCAGCATGTTGTCCATGCTCGACGAGTCGGAACCCACGCGGTTGACCAGCGGTCCGAGCTCTTCGAGGTCGGGGATCAGGTCGTTGGCGAACTTGGTGCGACGGGCCATGGCCCAGTTGCGGTTGCCGGTGATGGTGTTGATCTCGCCGTTGTGGGCGAGGAAGCGGAACGGCTGCGCCAGCGGCCATTTCGGCAGGGTGTTGGTGGAGAAGCGCTGGTGGAACACGCAGATCGCGGTTTGCAGGCGCTCGTCACCCAGGTCTGGGTAGAACGCCGCGAGATCGCGCGGCATCATCAGGCCTTTGTAGATGATGGTCTTGTGCGAGAAGCTGCAGATGTAGTGGTCGGCATCGTGGGCGTTGGCCACCGACGAACGGCGACGGGCACTGAACAGCTTGATCGCGAATTCCTGATCGCTCAGGCCTTCACCGCCGATGAACACCTGCTCGATCTGCGGCAGGCGCTCCAGGGCCAGGCGGCCGAGCACGCTGGTGTCGATCGGAACCTTGCGCCAGCCGACCAGTTTCAGGCCGGCTGCGAGGATTTCGCGGTCCATGTTGGCGCGGGCGGCTTCAGCTTTGACTGGGTCCTGGTTGAAGAACACCATGCCGACGGCATACTGCTTGGGCAGCTCGACGGCGAAGTGCTCCTGGGCCACAGCACGCAGGAATTGATCGGGCTTCTGCATGAGCAGACCGCAACCGTCACCGGTCTTGCCGTCGGCGTTGATGCCGCCGCGGTGGGTCATGCAGGTCAGCGCCTGCATGGCGGTTTGCAGAAGGTGGTGGCTCGGTTCGCCCGTCATATGGGCGATCAGGCCAAAACCACAGTTGTCCTTGAATTCTTCGGGATGGTACAGACCTGTTTTCATAGACACATTCTCACCAGGTTCACCTCTCAACGGAGGCAAATCTCTTTTTTAACAACCACTTACCATCCACGCCGATCAAACGCCAGCTTTTTTGCGGTGGCCATGGAAAACCATTGTTGCACAGCGACAGCGATGCCCACAAATTTTCATGTCTCACCAATGAAAATTTATGTCGCAATTTTGAATGTTTTTGCACCATGTGCCGTGATAGCGGCTTGGCTCGAGTCTGAAGCGTTTCAGCCATGACTGCAAGTAAGGCTTGTGGCCGGCAGTCTGGGACAGAAAAGCCTGCCGCGTTAAAACGCAGCAGGCTAGTCGAAAGCTAGAATTCGCTTAGCTACTGGGCGGCGGGGTGATGCCGCCCGGAAGGTATCAGCGGGCCGAGGCCAGCTCTTGTTGGACGCTGGCGACGGTACGTGGCCAAGGTTTACCAGCCTGGACCTTCGCTGGCAAGTTCTTGATTGCCGCAACCGCTGCATCGCGGTTGGCGAAGCTGCCATAAGTCACGACGTACAACGGCTTGCCCTGCAGGTTTTTCTTGAAGTAGCGATAGTCGCCACCCTGGGCCTTGACGTACGCCTGGGCCGAAGCCTCGGAGCTGGTGCCGAGGATCTGCACCACATAGTTACCCGGCTTTTGCCCGGCGTACCAGCCACCGCTGCCACCACCGGATGCCGCTGGTTTTTCAGCCGGTTTGGCGGCTGGCTTGGCCACGGCAACCTGGGTCGGTGCTGGCGCAGGCCTGGCAGGTGCAACCGGTTTAACCGGCTGGGTTGCGACGGGTTTCGGCGCAGGCGCCACCGGCTGCACTGGCTGGGCAGGCACACTGGCAACGGGCTGGGCAGGCGCAGGTGCCGGGCCGGCCGGCACGCCTTGCGGCGGGGCAATGGTGGTCACGGTGGGCGGTGGGTTGCCAGGCTGCAGGGCGGTGTCGCCTGCCGGGCTGCCTTCTTCACCTTCACCCATGCCTGCGGCCTGGGCCAGCGGTTCGCGCATCACCGGCTGGGACTGGCCCACCAAAGGCAGTGGCATCGGCTGGGACGAGCCAGAGAATTCGATGGCAGCACCTTGCTTGCCTTCGCCAAGCGGCAACTGTGCTTGGGCGGCTGGCGCATCGGCCGGCGCCTTGTCGCCTTTCTTGGGCATCAACACCGCGGCGCCAACGGCGACCACGACCACAGCGGACAGCGCGAGCACATGTTTTTTAGGCATCTTGAACCCCATGGATGGTCGCTTGGCCGTCGAGCGGCTGGCGATCATGGCTTCGATCAGAGTGTCACGGGCGACCTGGTTGATGTTGCCAGGCCAACCGTCGGAGTTTTCATGGATATCGACGATCTGTTCACGGCTGAACACCTCGATGCCCCGGCCAGCGCCTTCCAGACGCTGCTCCAGGTACTCACGGGTTTCCTCTTCACTGTAGGGGGCGAGCTCGATGATGTGGAAGCGTTCTTCCTCGATATTGAGCTCATCCAGCCCGGCAATCAGTGACGGTTCACCGAACAGGAACACATGCGGGCGCCCTTCCGGCACACCGGCCGCCAATTCCAGCAACGCTTGGAGTGCCGACTCGTCGAGTTGTTCCGCATCGTCCACCAGCAAATACACTTCCTGCCCGGTGAGTGCCAGTTGCACCACCTTGGACAGAATCGCCTGCACTTCAGCCTGGTCCACCCCCAGGTCCTGGGCGACCTGGGCCAGCATGCCGGAAGCATCGCTGGCACTGCGGGCAGACACCACCACGCTCTGCACCGCCTGTTTGTTGGTACTGGCCACCAGGGCCTGGCGCAGCAGCGACTTTCCGCTGCCCAGCGGGCCGCTGACTACCAGCATCAAGTGGCTGTAGCGTGCCAGATGGTGCAACTGGCCAAGCACGGGCTTGCGCTGGGCCGGGAAAAACTTGAAGCCGGGCACGCGGGGTGCGAACGGATCGTGGCTCAACTGGTAATGGTCGAGAAAGGCCTCATCGGCATGCAAACTGGTCATTGCGCTGTCACAACCTCAAAGCTGGGCCACGATCGCGCGGTAATCCGCCGACAGCGTGGCCTGTAGAATCTCTTTCGGATAGTCGTCGGTCACCACGGCCTCGCCCATCTGGCGCAGCAGCACCAGACGCAGACGACCGTCGAGCACCTTCTTGTCGACCGCCATGTGCTCCATGAAATGCGCCGGGGTCATTTCCTGTGGTGGCACCACCGGCAAACCTGCGTCCTGCAACAGGCGGATTCCGCGATCGCGCTCGGCCTGGTCGATCCAGCCAAGGCGCATGGACATTTCCAGGGCCATCGCCGTGCCCGCTGCCACGGCTTCGCCGTGCAGCCACACGCCGTAGCCCATGTGGGTCTCGATGGCATGCCCGAAGGTATGCCCCAGGTTCAGCGTGGCCCGTACGCCGGACTCACGCTCATCGGCCCCGACCACAGCAGCCTTTGCTGCGCAGGAACGACGAATGGCTTCAGTCAGGGCCACAGGGTCCAGGCCGCGCAGGGCCTGCATATTGTCTTCAAGCCAGGCGAGGAACGGCTTGTCGCAGATCAGGCCGTACTTGATCACTTCGGCCAGTCCAGCCGACAGCTCCCGCGCGGGCAGCGTCTTCAGGCTGGTGGTGTCGATCAGCACTGCATTGGGCTGATAGAAGGCACCGACCATGTTCTTGCCCAGCGGGTGGTTGATACCGGTCTTGCCGCCCACCGAGGAGTCGACCTGGGACAGCAGGGTGGTCGGCACCTGGATGAAATCGACACCACGCTGGTAGCAGGCGGCCGCGAAGCCGGCCATGTCACCGATGACACCGCCGCCCAGAGCGACCACGGTGGTGCGGCGATCATGGCGGGCGGTCAGCAGGCCATCGAATATCAGCTGCAGGGTTTCCCAGTTCTTGTAGGCCTCACCATCGGGCAACACCACTGGCAGCACCGAATAGGCGCCGAGGGTCTTGGTCAGGCGTTCGAGATACAGGGGCGCGACGGTCTCGTTGGAAACGATGGCGACTTGCCGGCCGGCAATGTGCGGTGCCAGCAGCTCGGGCTGGTCCAGCAAGCCTTCGCCAATGTAGATCGGGTAGCTACGCTCGCCCAGGTCGACCTTAAGTGTCTGCATGTATCCCCACAATGTACTTGGGCGCGGCGCCGTTCGGGCAACCTGCGCGGTAACGTTGAACCTCGCCTCGGCGCTGGTGGCCGAGAATAGTCCCGGGTTAACGGGGCGGCAACTGCTGCAAGCGCTCGAGAATGTCGATCACCACCATGCGCGGCGGCCGCTCGTCGGTTTCCACCACCAGGTCGGCGATCTCGCGGTAGAGCGGGTCACGCGCTTCCAGCAGGGCGCGCAAGGTCGCCTCGGGGTTGGCGGTGCGCAGCAGCGGGCGATTGCGGTCGCGCGCGGTACGGCCAACCTGCTGCTCCACCGAGGCGTGCAGGTAGATCACCCGACCACCCTGGTGCAATGCCTGGCGGTTGGCTTCGCGCATCACCGCGCCGCCGCCGGTGGCCAGGACCACGCCGTCAAGCGCGCACAGTTCGGCGATCATCGCTTGCTCGCGATCACGAAAACCCGGCTCGCCTTCCTTGTCGAAAATCCACGGGATATTGGCGCCGCACCGCAGTTCGATTTCCTTGTCGGAATCCTTGAACAGCAGGCGCAGCTCTTTGGCCAAAAGGCGTCCAATGGTGCTTTTACCAGCGCCCATGGGCCCCACAAGTATCAAATTTCGCACAGAATCAACGACTCACAGCAATCGCCTGGTCACTCATGATACGCGGAGTCAGGAAGACCAGCAGCTCGGATTTTTTCTCTTGTAATGCATCGCGTCGAAACAGCCGCCCAACATACGGCAGATCGCCGAAAAATGGCACCTTGTCGACCACATTGTTTTGCGAAGTCGAGTACACGCCACCAATCACGATCGTTTCACCGTCGGCCACGCGAACCTTGGCATTGACCTCGTTCTTGCGAATCGGCGGCACGTTGTTCAAGGCATTGACGTAATCCGGCTCGTCCTTGGTCACCCTGACGGTCATGATCACCTTATTGTCCGGGGTGATCTGCGGAGTCACCTCCAGCGACAGCGAGGCTTCGCGAAATGACACCGAGGTGGCGCCACTCTGACTGGTCTCCTGGTAAGGCACCTCGGTGCCTTTGAGGATCCTGGCCGTTTCCTTGTCGGCCGTTACCACTTTGGGCTGCGAAATGATCTCGCCGTTGCCGCTTTTTTCCATGGCGCTGAGCTCCAGGTCGAGCAACACGTCGCCACGCAGCAGGCCCAGACCGAGACTACTGCCCGCGCGCTCCACACCAAGATCGACAAACAGCTCCTGGCCCGGCCGCAGGTTTTCGCTATACAGCGGCCCGCCCCAGCGCACCCCCAGGCTTTTCTCGTAATCGACGTTGGCTTCAACGATACGCGCCTCGATCGCCACCTGGCGCACCGGCACGTCCAGTTGAGCAACCAGCTGCCGCAGTTCCGCCAGGCGGTCGGCGGGCTGGTACGCCACCAGTGTGTTGGTGCGCTCGTCGACTGCCAGGCTGCCTCTGGCAGTGAGGGTGCCGTCATCCGCCAGGCTGGTCAGCAATAGCTCAACCAACTCGGCGGCTTTGGCATGATGGATCGGTATCAGCTCACGGCGCAGCGGCTGCACCTGCGCATCCGGCTCCAGCCCCACGGGGGCATCGAACGGCTGCGCGGCAAACGCTGCCGCAGGTGCCACCAGCAGTACATTACCCTCCTGCCGCCGGGCCAGCCCCTTGCTTCGCAACACCAGGTCGAGTGCCTGATCCCAAGGTACATCCTGTAAACGCAAGGTGACGTTGCCTTGTACGTCGTCACCCGCAACCAGGTTGACGCCCGCATAATCAGCCAGTACCTGCAGCACCGAGCGCACTTCCACATCCTGGAAGTTCAACGACAGGGGCTCACCCTGGTAAGGCATCGCCGACGCCAGCGGGATCGGCAGCAGGGCTGCCAACACCCATTTCATCAACATTTTCATTCTGGTCCAGGGCCTCCTTGCCCAGGCGCTTTGCAAGGGTGATAAACGCTGTGCGCTCGTGCCACACCCCCGCCATGAATAGCCGTTCGCGTACCTCGACCTGGCCTTGGTCGACCCGCTCCACCACACCGTGGTTACGCCCTAAACGCTCGCCTTCCCGAACCCTATAGAGCCTGCCAGCCGCCATCAGCAGCGCCTCGTGCGACATCCCGCGCGACAGGCTGCCGACCATTTCCAGTTGCGCCAACGGCACACTGCCCAGCCCAAAGCCGGCCATTCGTCTCGCTGCTGGCGTGAAGGGGTCAACCACAGGTTCTGGTGTGGCGGCCCTGGCCGAGGTGCGTGCAAACGCCTCGGGTGCCGGCACCGGTGCGGCTGCCTCGAAGGCCTCTACACGCAGTTGCAGGCGCAAAAGCCTTGGCTGCCCCTCGACAATAGAAAGGTTGATGTCGCCACTGCGCAGCAGGCGCGCCTGGCCCAGCCAGTCGTGCAGCCATTGACGCAAGGCCGTGTAAGGCCCCATCACCTGCACCTGCAGGGGTGTTTTACGGTAGCCTGCCTGCTGCTCGCTTTCATGCACATCGAACCGCTCGACCAGGAGGCCGTGCGCATGCCCCGACGAAGCCAGGCTGCCGAGCAAGTCGCTCATGTCCTCCCCGCTGGCCAGGTGCCAGTGAGCCTCCAGCAACGCTTGCTCGGCAACAATCAGCGCTGCCCGCAGTTGCTCCAGCTCGACCCGCTTCGCCGTGCTGGCTGACTGCTGTTCGTCTAATAAGGCTTGCCTGGACGCCTCCTGTCCCTGTTGCTGGAGCGCTGCTGGCAGGCGCAACGCGCAACCCAGACCGAACACCAGCACAGCGACCATGGCTGGCGCCAGGCACCTGATACGCCTGGAGTGCTCGGCGACCGCCAGCCAGGCAAAGATCGGCGCCACATTCACGACCAGAACGCCGAAACGCGCGCAGCCAACAGAAACTCATCGCCACCCGGCACGCTCCTGATGCGCTTGAGTTCCAGGTCGAGCAGAACACGCGAATGTTCCAGGTCGCGCATGAACTGCGCAACCACGGCGCCGGAGGTAGCCAGCCCGGCCAGCTGCAAATGGCCGTTTTCCAGGCTGAGGTCAAGAAGCTGCACGCCCATCGGCAGCGCCCCTTCGAGGTCAGTGAACACATCACCCAGAATGCCCTGCTGAGTGCGCAAACGCTCAAGCGCAGCCAAACGCTCCAGCAGCGCCTGATGCTGTGCACGCACATCATCCAACGGCCGCAATTGCTCGGCCAGGCGATCGAGCGCGGCCTGTTGCCGGGTGTTGGACAGCGCCTGTTGCTGCCCGCGCTGACGGGCCAACTGGTCGACCAGCATCACCGCGCACAGCGCCAGAATGGCGCCAGCGACCAACCGGGAGCGAAAACGCCGAAGCGTGGCCTGGCGCTGCCGCTCACGCCAAGGCAGCAGGTTCAGTCGCATCATGGCCGCAATCCTCCATAAGCGAGGGCGCAAGCCAGCAGCATCGACCCGTCGACATGCTCAAACCCGGCCCGGCCAGGCAAATGCCGGCACGTCGTTTTCAGTTGACGGCCCAGGCTTTGCAGCCAGTCAGGATCCAGCGAACAACTGCTGGTTATCCACAGGCCCGCAGGCAAATGCTCATCGGCAAGCAGCCTATGCAGCGCCTCCGACAGCGGCCCCATCCCCTTCTGCCCCTGCGTTTGCAATTCACGCCGCTGGCTGGGCCGACCGGGATGCCAGTCATACAGAACTGCACCATGTGCCTCTACACGCAGTAATGCTGAGCCTTCGAAGCACCCCTGAGGCAACATGCGGCACAGGGCGATGTTATCGACCTCGACGGCTTCCAGCTGCAACCCTGCCTCGTCGACGATAGCCTCCAGTGACACCAACGCACTTTGCCGGCATGCGGCCACCATCACCTCGGCGCATCCCGGTTGCACGCGAGACGCCCCCAACACCTGAAAATCCAGGGCCAGGTCCTCCAGCGGAAACGGAAACAGTCGCTCGGCATCGGCCAGCAACTGCGCCTCCAGCTCTACACCAGCCTGCTCCATCGGCAGATGGCACAGCTTGCAGATCACCTGGTTGGCGGGTAACGCCAACGCTACCCGTCGTTGCCTGAGACCACTGCGCCGGTAGGCACGACGCAAGGCTGCCACCACCGCAGCGGGCTCCGTAGTCCAATCATTGCCCGCCGCTGACTCGAACGGTTCCTGAGCCGAGGCAAGCACCCGACAACGCCGGCTGCGCTGCTGAAGCTGCACAACCCGGACAGCGTCCGGGGCAATTTCTACCCCCACCAGTGAACCGGCATCCTTGCCGAAGCGTCCTAACATCGCGGCTTCCTTGCTGCGTGTCGCAGCGATCTGTCGCAACCCCGCGGTAACACTGGGCCAGGGCTGCTCATCGGGGCAACGGGCAGCCTGGCCGGTAACCCGGAGAGGCGAAAAAATGCTTATAATGCCCAGCGTTTTCTGGTCCGCCGGACCTGCGTGCAATCCACTCTCAACCTGGACACCGAAAAGCCTTGATACGTCTGCTGAAGTTCTTCTGGTGGTCTTCCGTCGCAGTCATCTGCGCGCTCGTACTCGGTGTGAGCGGTGCGTTTCTGTATCTTAGCCCCAGCCTGCCCTCGGTCGAGTCGCTCAGAAGCATCCAGTTGCAGATCCCCCTCCGGGTGTACAGCAGCGATGGCAAGCTGATTGCCGAGTTTGGCGAAATGCGCCGCTCGCCGATCCGCTTCGCGGAAATTCCGCCACAGTTCATTCAGGCACTTCTGTCAGCCGAGGATGACAATTTCCTCAACCACTACGGTGTCGACCCCAGCAGCCTGATGCGCGCGGCGACCCAGCTGGTAAAAACCGGGCATATCCAGACCGGCGGCAGCACCATCACCATGCAGGTGGCGAAAAACTTCTTCCTCACCAGCGAACGCAGCTTCTCGCGCAAGACCAACGAGATCCTGCTGGCCCTGCAGATCGAGCGCGAGCTGACCAAGGACGAGATCCTCGAGCTGTACGTGAACAAGATCTACCTGGGCAACCGCGCCTACGGCATCGACGCTGCCGCGCAGGTGTATTACGGCAAGTCGATCCGCGACGTGAGCCTGGCGCAGATGGCCATGATCGCTGGCCTGCCCAAAGCACCGTCACGCTTCAATCCACTGGCCAACCCGGTGCGCGCCAAGGAGCGCCGCGACTGGATCCTTGGCCGCATGTACAAGCTGGGCAAGATCGACGAAGCCAGCTACCAGGCTGCCCTGGCCGAGCCGCTCAATGCGAGCTATCACGTGCCGACGCCTGAGGTGAATGCCCCCTACATCGCTGAAATGGCCCGCGCGGAGATGGTCGGCCGTTACGGCAGCGACGCCTACACCGAAGGCTTCCGCGTCACCACCACGGTGCCCAGCGACATGCAGGAAATGGCCAACAAGGCCATCCTCAACGGCCTCTCCGACTACGACGAGCGCCACGGTTACCGCGGCCCCGAAGCCCGCTTCCCGGGCCGCACCCAGGCAGCCTGGCTACAGGAACTGGGCAAGCAGCGCATCCTTGGGGGCCTGGAGCCGGCCATCGTCACCCATGTCGAGAAAACCGGCCTAAAGGTGCTGACCCGCGACGGCCAGCAAGCCGAGGTTGCCTGGGACACCATGAAGTGGGCGCGTCCGTTCATAAACAGCAACGCCCAGGGCCGTACACCGCAGTCGCCGGCCGACGTGGCCCAGGTCGGCGACCTCGTGCGCCTGCAGCGGCTGGACGATGGCAAGCTCAAGTTCAGCCAGGTGCCTGGCGCACAAAGCGCACTGGTCACCCTCGACCCTTACAACGGCGCCATTCGTGCGCTGGTTGGCGGCTTCTCATTCGAGCAGAGCAACTACAACCGCGCCATGCAGGCCAAGCGCCAACCGGGTTCGAGCTTCAAGCCATTCATCTACAGTGCCGCACTGGACAGCGGCTACACGGCAGCCACCCTGGTCAACGATGCGCCGATCGTGTTCGTCGACGAGTCGGTGGATAAAGTGTGGCGGCCGAAGAACGATACCAACACCTTCCTCGGCCCGATCCGCATGCGCGAAGCGCTGTACAAGTCGCGTAACCTGGTGTCGATCCGCTTGCTGCAGGCCATGGGTGTAGACCGCACCATCGACTACATTGCCAAGTTCGGTTTCAACAAGCAGGACCTGCCACGCAACCTGTCGCTGGCCCTGGGCACCGCCACCCTGACCCCGATGGAAATCGCCACCGGCTGGAGCACATTCGCCAACGGCGGCTACAAGATCACCCCGTACCTGATCGACCGCATCGAAAGCCGCAGCGGCGAAACGCTGTTCACCGCCAACCCGGCCCGCGTACCGCAGGGTGCCGAGGACCAGGCAGGCCTGGCCGCACCCGAACAGCCGATCAGCACCGCCGCCATGCCAGGTGAGGCGCCACCGGCCTTCAGCCAGGTTGCGAATGCACCACAAGCACCTGCGGTGGCCGAACAAATCATCGACGGGCGCACCACCTACATCCTCACCAGCATGCTGCAGGACGTGATCAAGCGCGGCACCGGCCGCCGGGCGCTGGCACTGGGCCGCACCGACCTGGCGGGCAAGACAGGCACCACCAACGAATCCAAGGACGCCTGGTTCTCCGGCTACAACGCCGATTACGTGACCACCGTGTGGGTCGGTTTCGACCAGCCGGAAACCCTCGGCCGTCGCGAATACGGCGGTACGGCGGCCTTGCCGATCTGGATGAGCTTCATGGGCGCGGCACTGAAGGACAAGCCGAATCACGCACCGGCAGAACCGGAAGGCATCCTTAGCCTGCGGGTCGACCCGGTCAGTGGCCGCGCTGCCTCGCCGAGTACGCCGAATGCGTACTTCGAGCTGTTCAAGGCCGAAGATTCGCCACCGTCGGTGGATGAGCTGGGCAATGGCGCAGCACCGGGCAGCCCGCTGCCAGCCGATGAAGCGGCGCCGATGGATCTGTTCTGAGGCTGGGTGCCTGACTCAGGTTTTGCGTGGGCGCGTAAATCGAGCGCCGCGCGGGCGGCGCTCGATCCTCCAGGCGCTCCAAATGTCCCGGCCAATAAAAAGCCCCGGCTCATACGAGCCGGGGCTTTTTCATGTCGCTACAGCGGCAATCAGCCGTTGAACACGTCATCCACGCTGGTCAGCGGGTAGTGCTTCGGATACGGCAGGGTAGCGACGCCGGATTCGATGGCGGCCTTGGCCACAGCGTCGGAAACGACGGTGATCAGACGTGCATCCAGCGGCTTCGGAATGATGTACTCACGGCCGAACTCCAGGCCTTCGACGCCGTAGGCTTCGCACACTTCCTTCGGCACTGGCAGCTTGGCCAGGTCTTTCAGGGCGATAGCGGCAGCGATCTTCATTTCTTCGTTGATGCGCTTGGCGCGAACGTCCAGAGCGCCACGGAAGATGAACGGGAAGCCCAGCACGTTGTTGACCTGGTTCGGGTAGTCGGAACGCCCGGTGGCCATGATCACGTCGTTACGGGTGGCGTGCGCCAGCTCTGGCGAGATTTCCGGGTCCGGGTTCGAGCAAGCGAACACGATCGGGTTGGCCGCCATCGACTTCAGGCCTTCCGGGCTCAGCAGGTTCGGGCCGGACAGGCCTACGAACACGTCTGCACCGTTCAGGGCATCAGCCAGGGTGCGCTTGTCGGTAGCGTGGGCGAACTGCGCCTTGTACTGGTTCAGGTCGTCACGGCCAGCGTGAATCACGCCGCTGCGGTCGATCATGTAGATGTTCTCGACCTTGGCACCCATGCTCACCAGCAGCTTCATGCAGGAGATAGCGGCTGCACCAGCACCCAGGCAGACGATCTTGGCGTCTTCCAGCTTCTTGCCGGCGATTTCCAGGGCGTTGATCATGCCGGCTGCGGTCACGATGGCGGTACCGTGCTGGTCATCGTGGAATACCGGAATGTCGCACTGTTCGATCAGGGTGCGCTCGATCTCGAAGCACTCAGGCGCCTTGATGTCTTCGAGGTTGATGCCACCGAAGGTGATCGAAATACGGCGAACGGTGTCGATGAACGCTTGCGGGCTTTCCGATTCGACTTCGATGTCGAACACGTCGATACCGGCGAAACGCTTGAACAGAACACCCTTGCCTTCCATGACCGGCTTGGAAGCCAGTGGGCCGAGGTCGCCCAGACCGAGGATGGCGGTGCCATCGGAAATCACCGCAACCAGGTTGCCTTTGCCGGTGTATTTGTAAGCCAGCTCTGGATCACGGCCGATTTCACGCACGGGCTCTGCAACACCTGGGCTGTAGGCCAGGGCGAGGTCACGGGCGGTGGCAGTGGGCTTGGAGAGCTCGACGCTCAGTTTCCCCGGACGAGGTTGAGCGTGGTATTCGAGAGCGGCGGTTTTCAGGTCTGACATGGTGGGCATTCCGCTATTTACTGTTCTGACGGACCGCCGAGGATACGCAAAGAGCCGGGGAGTCACAAGACTGGTCGGTCACTTGTGTCAAGGCCTTTAGCCTACGACTTTACGCTATAACCCACGGGGGCATACGGCTCACAGTGTGTACAATCCAATAGGGAAATGTCTACATCTTTTAGCCTGAAATACGTTCCAACATGCTCGGATCGGTCAATGGCAACACCCAGCGTCGCTGCCCGGGCTTCAGGCCGCCCTTGCGGGAACGATCAAGCACCCAGCCACGCGCCTCGACCTGGCGTCCCTTGAGGTTATCGAAGAAGCTGGGGGGGAAGTTGCGTTGCAGACGAGCGGGAACCTGCAGCACCACGGCGTCGTCCAGCGTCAGCCAGACACCGCCACGGTTGCGTTCGATACCCTCGATGCGGCCACTAACCACAGCAAAACCCGCCTGTCTGACCTCCCCTGCCGGCACCACGGGCGAACGGCGCCACAAGCCGCTGCCTGCCTTGCGTGCCGCTTGCTCGGCAAGTTGCTGGCAACCGCTGAGACGTACATTCGGGGCAACTGCCACGCGGTAGCCCAAACCCTCACTCAGCAACTGTGCTTCCAGATTGTCGCCATTGCGACCGTAGATATGCGCCAGTGTGCGGCCATATTTGTCTTTGGCCTCAACGCCGGGCACCAACCCGACACGCCCATCACTGGCCTTGACCAGCGCCTGCAAGCGTCGCTTCGCGGCCTCGGCATAAGGCTCGCTGGTGCGCCCGTTGCGGCCAATTTCCGGGGCGTTGATGCCAATCAGGCGTACACTGCGGCCATCGGCCAGGCGCACGGTATCGCCATCCACCACCTGGCGCACCAGCACCTGCTGTGGCTGCTGCGGCAGCGGGCAGAATGCCATGGCGGGAAAGGCCCAGATGACGCCCATAAAAAAAGCGCCCACAAGGGGCGCCTTTTTTTGCAGCATTGCGAAACCTGAGGGGTTCGCCATGCGCATGATTACTTCTTGGTACCGAACATACCGAAGCGATCGGCGAACTTCTGTACGCGGCCGCCGGTGTCCAGGACTTTCTGCTTACCGGTGTAGAACGGGTGGCACAGGTTGCAAACGTCGATCGACAGGACATTGCCCAGGGTCGAACGGGTTTCGAACTTGTTGCCGCAGCTGCAGGTGACTGCAACTACTTCGTAGTTCGGGTGGATACCTTCTTTCATGGTCACTTCCTCGAGCTGCGTGCCGCCACCCAACACCAATTGTTGAATACCGCACGTAATTAGGCGGCGAATAATACCAGAGCACAGCGTCAGTGCAAGATGTCGCTTGCACCGACCGTCGTCTGCTAGGCTCGCCAATTCTTGTAACGCCCTCCGAGACTTTTTGCGTGTCCGACGTCATCCTGCGCCTTGCCCTGCCCTCCCCGCTGCGCCGCCTGTTCGACTACAAGGCGCCGGCGAGCATGGCGCGCCAGGCCTTGACCCCGGGCATGCGCATCCGCGTGCCCTTTGGCCGCCGCGAAATGATCGGTGTGCTGGTGGAGGTATGCGCACAGAGCGAAGTGCCTGCCGACAAGCTGAAACCGGCCAGCGCCCTGCTCGACCCGGTGTCCCCCATCCCGGCGTCGCTGTTCAAGCTGTGCCTGTGGACCGCCCAGTACTACCAGCACAGCCTGGGCGACACCCTGAGCTGGGCCTTGCCCACGCTGCTGCGCCAGGGCGAACCCGCCGAAATGCGCCAGGAGCGCTTCTGGCACATTGCCCCCGGCGCACGCCTGGAAGACCCTCGCATTGCCCGCGCGCCGCGCCAGCGCGACGCCCTCAAGACCCTGGCCCAGCACCCGCATGGCGTAGCCCACACCCTGCTGGCCAAGCTCAACCTGAACAAGGACAGCCTCGACCTGCTACTGGCCAAGGAACTGGTACAGGTCGAGGTCCGTCGCCACTTGCCGGCACTGCGCCACGAACACTGGCTGGCACAACCGGAACTGCCGCTCAACGAAGAACAACGCGATGCCTTCGACGCCGTACGCGAGGGTTTTGGCGGCTTCGGCGCGTTCCTGCTGGCCGGCGTCACCGGCAGCGGCAAGACCGAGGTCTACCTGCAACTGATCCGCGAAACCCTGGAAGCCGGCAAGCAGGCGCTGGTACTGATCCCCGAAATCAACCTCGGCCCGCAAACCCTGGCGCGCTTCGAACAACGCTTCAACGCCCGCATCGCGCTGCTGCATTCGGCGGTGAACGACCGCGAACGCCTGGACGCCTGGCTGGCGGCGCGTGACGGCGAGGCCGACATCATCATCGGCACTCGCTCGGCGCTGTTCACGCCAATGAAAAACCCCGGCCTGATCATCATCGACGAGGAGCACGACGGTTCCTATAAACAGCAGGAGGGCCTGCGCTACCACGCCCGCGACCTGGCACTGGTGCGTGCCCACCAGGAAAACATCCCGATCCTGCTCGGCTCCGCCACGCCGTCGCTGGAAACGCTGCACAACGCCCTGACCGGCCGCTACCGCCTGCTGCGCATGAACCAGCGCGCCGGCGGCGCACGCCCGCCACGCATGCTGCGCCTGGACGTGAAGAGCCTGCCGCTGGACAGCGGTATCAGCGGCCCGTTGCAACAAGCCATCCGCCAGACCCTGGAAGCCGGCCAGCAAGTGCTGGTGTTCCTCAACCGCCGCGGCTTCGCCCCGACCCTGCTGTGCCACGATTGCGGCTGGCTGTCCGAATGCCCACGTTGCGACGCGCGCATGACCGTGCATCAACGCTCCGGCGTACTGCGCTGCCACCACTGCGGTTATGACGAGCGCCTGCCGCACCAGTGCCCGCAATGCAACCACGTGGACCTGCGCCCGGTCGGCGCTGGCACCGAGCGCGCCGAAGAACGCCTGAAGGTGCTGTTCCCGGACTACCCGATACTGCGGGTGGACCGCGACAGCACGGCGCGCAAGGACGCCATGCACAACCTGTTCAGTACCATCCAGCGTGGCCAGCCGAGCATCCTTGTGGGCACGCAGATGCTTGCCAAGGGTCACCATTTCCCACGGGTTACCCTGGTGGCCATCCTCGACGCCGATGGCGGGCTGTTCTCGGGTGATTTCCGCGCCAGCGAACGCATGGCGCAGTTGATCGTGCAGGTGGCCGGGCGTGCCGGGCGTGCCGAGGAGCCTGGCAAGGTCATCATTCAGACCCACTTGGCCGACCACCCGCTGCTGGTGCAGCTTACCGAACAGGGCTACTTCGCCTTTGCCGAACAGGCCCTGGACGAGCGCCGCGCCGCCGGTTTGCCACCTTATTCTCATTTGGCGCTGTTGCGTGCCGAAGCGCACAAGCCGGGGCAGGCCGAAGGCTTCCTCGATGAAGCCTGCGCCGCGGCCGAACGCCTGGTGGCCGAACAACGCCTGCCGGGTATCGAACTGCTAGGCCCAGTACCGGCGCCCATGGAGCGCCGCGCCGGGCGCTTCCGTGCGCAACTGTTGATACAGGCCAATACCCGGGCGCCATTGCATCGACTGATCAGCGCCTGGTTGCTAGTGTTGGAGCAGATGCCGAGCGGGCGCCAGGTGCGCTGGTCACTGGATGTCGACCCGGTCGATCTGTACTGACGTCCGGGCTGCTTTGCAGCCCCAAAGGTTGGCAACCCGCTCCCAGCCACGGATAATGCCCAGTTTTTCCACCTGCGCATCCAGGCGCTCACCGCGCTTGCGGTCGAAAAGAGATCCCCATGAAAGACACCATTCGCCAGCTGATCCAGCAAGCCCTCACCCAACTCGTCACCGACGGTGTGCTGCCTGAAGGGCTGTCGCCGGCGATTCAGGTGGAAAACGCCCGGGACAAGACCCACGGCGATTTCGCCAGCAACATCGCCATGATGCTGGCCAAGCAGGCGGGCATGAAGCCGCGTGACCTGGCCGAAAAGCTGATCAATGCCCTGCCGGCCAGCGCCGACATCAGCAAGGTCGAGATTGCCGGCCCTGGTTTCCTCAACTTCTTCCAGAACACCGACGCCCTGGCCAACCGCCTGGACGCTGCCCTGGCCGACGCCCACCTGGGCGTGCGCAAGGCCGGCCCGAGCGAGAAAGTCGTCATCGACATGTCGGCGCCGAACCTGGCGAAAGAGATGCACGTCGGCCACCTGCGTTCGACCATCATCGGTGATAGCGTGGCTCGCGTACTGGAATTCCTGGGTGACAACGTCATTCGCCAGAACCACGTCGGCGACTGGGGTACCCAGTTCGGCATGCTGATGGCCTACCTGCAGGAAAGCCCGATCACCAGCGACGAGCTGTCGGACCTGGAAAACTTCTACCGCGCCGCCAAGAAGCGCTTTGACGAGTCGGAAGAGTTCGCCACCCGCGCCCGCGGCCTGGTGGTCAAGCTGCAGGCCGGCGACCCGGACTGCCTGGCCCTGTGGACGCGCTTCAAGGACATCTCGCTGTCGCACTGCCAGAAGACCTACGAGCTGCTCAACGTCAAGCTGACCATGGCCGACGTGATGGGCGAAAGCGCCTACAACGACGACCTGGCCAACGTGGTGGCCGACCTCAAGGCCAAAGGCCTGCTGGTCGAAGACCAGGGCGCCCAGTGCGTGTTCCTCGAAGAGTTCAAGAACAGCGAAGGCGAGCCACTGCCGGTCATCGTGCAGAAGGCTGACGGCGGCTACCTCTATGCCACCACCGACCTGGCCGCCGTGCGCTACCGTAGCAACGTGCTCAAGGCCGACCGCGCCCTGTACTTCGTCGACCAGCGCCAGGCCCTGCACTTCAACCAGGTGTTCGAAGTGGCACGCCGTGCAGGCTTTGTCGGCCACCCGATGCAGATGGAACACATGGGCTTCGGCACCATGAACGGCGCCGACGGCCGCCCGTTCAAGACCCGTGACGGCGGCACCGTGAAGCTGATCGACCTGCTTACCGAGGCCAAGGAACGCGCCTATGCGCTGGTCAAGGAAAAGAACCCTAGCCTGGCCGACGAAGACCTGCGCCACATCGGTGAAGTGGTAGGCATCGGCGCGGTGAAATACGCTGACCTGTCCAAGCACCGCACCAGCGACTACAGCTTCAACTTCGAGCTGATGCTCAACTTCGAAGGCAACACCGCCCCTTACCTGCTGTACGCCTACACCCGCGTGGCTGGCGTGTTCCGCAAGCTGGGCAAGGGCTTTGACGAAGTCGACGGCAACATCGTGCTGCAGGCTGCCCACGAGCAGGACCTGGCCGCACGCCTGGCGCAGTTTGGCGAAATCCTCAACAACGTCGCTGACAAGGGCACGCCGCACGTACTGTGCAGCTACCTGTACGACCTGGCCGGCCTGTTCTCCAGCTTCTACGAGAACTGCCCGATCCTCGCTGCGGACACCCCAGAGCAGCAGCAAAGCCGCCTGCGCCTGGCCGCCCTGACCGGCCGCACCCTCAAACAAGGTCTGGAACTGCTCGGCCTGGAAACCCTGGAGCGCATGTAAGTTGGCTGCCAAGAAAAAACCCGCACCCAAGCGCGGTGCCAGCCGCCAGACGGCGCCGGCCAAACAGCCGATCCCCGGCTGGGTATGGCTGGCCGTCGGCCTGACCGTAGGCGCATTCATCGTGTTCCTGATGAAGCTCGAACCTGGTAGCGAAGACATCAAGCGCGCCAAGCCCGAGCAGCAAAAACCTGAGAAAGTGGCCGAAGCGAGCAAGGCAGCGCAGCCCTCCCCGCAGCAGCCGGTGAAGCCGAAATACGACTTCTACACCCTGCTGCCGGAGTCCGAGGTGATCGTGCCGCCAGAGGCCGTGCCGGAGAAAACGCCACCGGTGCCGGCCCAGCCGGTCACCCCGGTGACGCCAGCAGAAGCGGCGAAAATCGACACCGCACGGGCCCAGGCGGCCCTGCTCGGCCAGACCCCGCCGCCAGCACCACCGGTGATCAAGCCCGCGGCCACCACCCAGTACTTCCTGCAGGCCGGCTCGTTCCGCAAGCAGGCCGATGCCGACAAAGTGCGCGCGCAGATCATCCTGCTGGGCCAGTCAGTGAAGGTGGAGTCGGGTGCGGTCAAGGACGAAACCTGGTACCGCGTGCTGGTGGGCCCGTTCAGCAACCGCGAGCAGCTGACCGGGGCGCAAAAGCAATTGTCCGGGGCAGGGTTCAGCAACCTGTTGCTGCAGCAGCGACAAACCCGCCAGTAACAAAAAAGGCCTTGCCGCTTCTATGCGACAAGGCCTTTTTTGTGGGCGCTACCGGCCGCTTCGCGGGTTCCCCCGCGAAGCCTTTCAACGCAACGCATTCCTCTCGGAAACCTGGCTGTTCAACGTCCAGAAGTCATATAGCACCCCCACCAGGAACAGCCCGCCGGTAAAGAAGTAGATGATCGCGGTGATCCACTTGCCCTGATACAGCCGGTGCAGGCCAAACACCCCGAGGAAGGTCAGCAGGATCCAGGCGATGTTGTAGTCGATACGCCCGGACTGGAACCTCAGATCGGCTTCACGGTCCATGGACGGGATCAAAAACAGGTCGATCAACCAGCCAATGCCTAGCAGCCCGAAGGTGAAGAACCAGATCGTCCCGGTAATCGGCTTGCCGTAGTAGAAGCGATGTGAGCCGGTGAAGCCGAAAATCCACAGCAGGTAGCCGATGGTCTTGCTGTGGGTGTCGTGGTAGGGCACGCCCTGTTGATAACTGTTCATTCATAGCCCTCGTGGGTTATCTGAAAATTTTCTAAAAAAAAATGTGACTTTCTCGTCGCAGGCCGACGTACGGCAGCCGGGCAATCGACCAACGGATCAAAGATTGATCGAAAAGCTGTTATAAAGTTGCGCGCCCAACACATAACTATTCATAAGAGCTTCATCTATGCCGCCTTTATTCAAGACATGGCTGACCCTCTGTCTATTATTGCCCCTGGCCGCCCACGCCACCAATCGTGAGCAACGTCTTCCCAATGGTTTCACCGGCTACACCAGCAATGCCTCGGTGAGACATGCGCCAACCAAGCAGGCCACCCTGCGCGCGCGCCCGAGCAACGCTGCCAGCAGTCGCGGTGCGCCTGTTGCTGCCATGTCGCCGAAGCAGAGCAGCGATGTGCTCAGCCGTGCGGTGAATGTGCTCGGCACCCCTTACGTTTGGGGTGGCAGCAGCCCGAAAAAAGGCTTCGACTGCAGTGGCCTGGTCAAATACGCCTTCAACGATGTTGCCGACGTCGACCTGCCGCGTACCTCCAATGCCATGGCCCAAGGCCACGGCGTGAAGGTGGCCAAGGGTGACCTGAAGCCTGGTGACCTGATCTTCTTCAACATCAAGAGCCGCCGGGTGAACCATGTTGCCATCTACCTGGGCAACGACCGCTTCATCCATGCGCCACGGCGTGGCAAGCGGGTGAGCATCGACACCCTGAGCAAGCCTTACTGGCAGAAGCACTATGTCGTGGCCAAGCGGGTGCTGCCGAAAGAACAGCAGCAGCTGAGCCTGGCCAAGCGCTGAGCTGATCGGCGCTTTCCTGCGCCGGCCTCTTCGCGGGCAAGCCCGCTAAAGGGCCGGTGCGGGCCCTATAGATCTTTGAACAGCCCCTTCTCTCTCAGCTCCCGCATTGCCCCCTCCATCGTCCGCATCCCTTCTGCACCACCCGCCTGCATCACCGAACACAATTGCGCCATCCGCCCCTCACGCACCAGGTTACGCACCGCTGTCGTCGCCACCAACACTTCCCGCGCCGCCACCCGCCCGCCACCTACGCGCCTGACCAGTACCTGCGCCACCACCAGGCGCAACGACTCGGCCAGCATCGCGCGCACCAACGGCTTTTCTTCGGCGGCAAACACCTCCACCAACCGATCGATGCTGTTTACGGCCGAACGCGTATGCACCGTCGCCAGCACCAGATGCCCGGTCTCTGCCGCGCGCAAAGCCAGGCGAACGGTCTCTAGGTCGCGCAATTCGCCAATCATGATCACATCCGGGTCCTGACGCAGGGCACTGCGTAGCCCCTGGGCGAAGCCGCCGCTGTGGCGACCGATCTCACGCTGATTGACCAAGCTGCGCTGGCTGCTGTGGATAACTTCCACCGGGTCTTCAAGGGTAATGATATGTAGCGCCCGCTCGCGGTTCAGTTGGTCGAGCAACGTCGCCAGGGTGCTGGACTTGCCGCTGCCGGTCGGCCCACCCACCAGGATCAAGCCATCACGGCAGTGCGCAACAGCTTGATACACATCCTCCAGGCCCAGTTCATCCAGCGTGGCGATCCGCCCGGGGATCAGCCGAAAGGTTGCCCCAGGGCCATTCAGCTGGCGAAACACGTTCAGCCGAAAGCGGCCGAGCGCGGGCAACGCCAGCGCCAGGTCCAATTCATCACCCTCGGCCCATTGCCGCCTTTGCTGCTCTGCCAACAAGGGCGCCATGCCCTCGGCCAGGTCAGCCGCCACCAGCGGCGGCAAGTTCATGCGCTGCAATTCACCGTCCAGGCGCAGCATCGGTATCTGGCCCGCCGCGAGGTGCAGGTCCGAAGCCCCCGCCTCCACGGCACGGGCCAACAGGTCGGTCACATCCATGAGACTCCCCAAAGGCCTTCAAGTAGGTAGAATGCCGCAAACCCTACAGCTGCCGGCATCCATCCATGTCCACCCTAGCAGACAACCTTTCCGCGATTTCCGCCCGTATCGCCAGCGCTGCCCAGGCAGCCGGGCGTGATCCGGCCAGCGTCCAGTTGCTGGCTGTGAGCAAGACCAAGCCCGCCAGCGCCATCCGCGAGGTCCATGCTGCCGGCGTGCGTCACTTCGGGGAAAATTACCTACAGGAAGCGCTGACAAAGCAGCAGGCGCTCAGCGACTTGCCCTTGATCTGGCACTTCATCGGCCCCATTCAGTCGAACAAGACCAAAGCCATTGCCGAGCATTTCGACTGGGTGCATTCCGTGGACCGCCTGAAAATCGCCCAACGCCTGTCCGAGCAGCGCCCTGCCGGGCTGGCGCCACTGAACATCTGCCTGCAGGTGAACGTCAGCGGCGAAGACAGCAAGTCCGGCTGCGCCCCCGCCGACCTGCCGGCCCTGGCCAAGGCCGTGGCCGCGCTGCCCAACCTGCGCCTGCGCGGGCTGATGGCAATCCCCGAACCCACTGATGATCGCGCCGCCCAGGAGGCCGCCTTCGCCAGCCTGCGCACGCTGCAAGAAGGCCTGGGCCTTGGCCTGGATACCTTGTCGATGGGCATGAGCCACGACCTGGAAGCGGCGATTGCTCAGAGTGCGACCTGGGTGCGTATCGGTACCGCCCTGTTCGGTGCACGCGACTACGGCAACACCTGATTCCATGCTTCACTCACTCTTTTCCACAAGGACCTGACATGAGCAAGACTCGCATTGCCTTTATCGGCGCCGGCAACATGGCCGCCAGCCTGATCGGTGGTCTGCGTGCCCAGGGCCTGGACGCCTCGCAGATCCGCGCCAGCGACCCGGGCGCCGAGACCCGCAGCCGCGTCCAGGCCGAGCACGGCATCGAAACCTTCGAGAACAACGCCCAGGCCATCGACGGTGCCGACGTCATCGTGCTGGCGGTCAAGCCGCAGGTCATGAAAGCCGTGTGCCAGGCCCTGCAACCCAACCTGCAGGATGGCCAGCTGATCGTGTCCATCGCCGCCGGCATCACCTGCGCCAGCTTGCAAAGCTGGGTGGGCGCTCGCCCGGTCGTGCGTTGCATGCCCAACACCCCGGCGCTGCTGCGTCAGGGCGTGAGCGGCCTGTACGCCACCGCTGAAGTGTCCGGCGAACAGCGCCAGCAGGCCGAACAACTGCTGTCGGCCGTGGGCACTGCACTGTGGCTGGAGCAGGAGCAGCAACTGGATGCCGTGACGGCCGTGTCCGGCAGTGGCCCGGCGTACTTCTTCCTGCTGATCGAAGCCATGACAGCGGCAGGCGAAAAACTCGGCCTGCCACGCGAAACCGCCTCGCAGCTGACCTTGCAGACGGCCCTGGGCGCTGCGCGCATGGCGGTTGCCAGCGATGTCGATGCCGCCGAACTGCGCCGCCGCGTCACCTCGCCCGCCGGCACCACGGAAGCGGCGATCAAGTCGTTCCAGGCCAGCGGTTTCGAAGCCATCGTCGAGCAGGCACTGCAGGCTGCGGCCACGCGCTCTGCCGAGCTGGCCGAACAACTGGGCAAATAAGGAGCTTTAGATGAATGCACTGTCCGGTGCCGCGATCTTCGTGGTGCAAACCTTGGTCAGCCTGTACCTGGTGATCGTCCTGCTGCGCTTCGTGCTGCAGCTGGTCAAGGCCAACTTCTACAACCCGCTTTGCCAGTTCGCGGTGCGGGCCACCCAGCCGCTGCTCAAGCCGATCCGTCGGGTCATCCCCAGTGTCGGTGGGCTCGACACCTCGTCGCTGCTGCTGGCCATCGTTATCCAGGCCCTGCTGATGGGCTTCGTGCTGATGGTCACCTACGGCACGTTCGGCGACATCCTGCACTTGCTGATGTGGGCGATCATCGGCATCACCTCGCTGTTCCTGAAGATTTTCTGGGTGGCGATGATCGTGATGGTGATCGTTTCGTGGGTCGCGCCCAACAGCCATAACCCGGCGGCCGAGCTGGCCTACCAGATCAGCGAGCCGGTGCTGGCACCGTTCCGTCGCCTCGTGCCTAACCTGGGTGGCATGGACATTTCGCCGATCTTCGCCTTCCTGGCGATCCAGGTGATCCAGTCGTTCGTCATGCCCCCGCTGGCCGCCTACGCCGGCATGCCACAGGAACTGTGGCGCATGATCTGACCCTGGTTACCCCCAGCGGCAAGCCTTTGCTTGCCGCTGGGGGTAGCGCTCTTTAGACTTACGCCTCCGTCAAGCGTGAGCAGGGTCGATGTCCACTGTCTTTCCCGAAGATTCCGTCGGTCTGGTAGTACCGCAAACCGCCCGGTTCGATGAACCGCTGGCCCTGGCCTGTGGCCGTTCCCTGGCCAGTTACGAGCTGGTCTACGAGACCTATGGCACCCTGAACGCCAGCGCGAGCAACGCCGTGCTGATCTGCCATGCCCTTTCCGGCCACCACCATGCCGCTGGCTACCATGCCGACACCGACCGCAAGCCGGGTTGGTGGGACAGCTGCATTGGCCCTGGCAAGCCCATCGACACCAACCGCTTCTTCGTGGTCAGCCTGAACAACCTCGGCGGCTGCAACGGCAGCACCGGCCCCAGCAGCATCAACCCGGCCACCGGCAAGCCCTACGGCGCCGATTTCCCGGTGCTGACTGTCGAAGACTGGGTGCACAGCCAGGCACGCCTGGCAGACCGCCTGGGCATTGCGCAATGGGCGGCCATCGTCGGCGGCAGCCTGGGTGGCATGCAGGCACTGCAATGGACCATGACCTACCCCGAGCGTGTGCGCCATTGTGTCGACATCGCCTCGGCGCCCAAGCTGTCAGCGCAGAACATTGCCTTCAACGAAGTGGCACGCCAGGCCATCCTTACCGACCCCGAGTTCCACGGCGGCTCGTTCCAGGACCAGGGCGTGATCCCCAAGCGCGGTCTGATGCTGGCGCGCATGGTCGGCCACATCACCTACCTGTCGGACGACTCGATGGGTGAAAAATTCGGCCGTGAGCTCAAGAGCGACAAGCTCAACTACGACTTCCACAGTGTCGAGTTCCAGGTCGAAAGCTACCTGCGCTACCAAGGCGAGGAGTTTTCTGGCCGTTTCGACGCCAATACCTATTTGCTGATGACCAAGGCGCTGGACTATTTCGACCCGGCCGCCGCCCAGGGCGGTGACCTGGCTGCCACGCTGGCCCACGTCAAGGCGGACTACTGCATCATGTCGTTCACGACCGACTGGCGCTTCTCGCCGGCCCGTTCGCGCGAAATCGTCGACGCCCTGATGGCGGCCCGCAAGAACGTGTGTTACCTGGAGATCGACTCGCCTTACGGGCACGATGCCTTCCTGATCCCCACACCTCGCTACATGCAGGGTTTCTCGAACTACATGAACCGCATTGCCATCTGAGGACAGCATGAGAGCCGATCTGGAAATCATCCACGACTGGATCCCCGCCGGCAGCCGGGTACTCGACCTGGGCTGCGGCAGCGGCGAACTGCTGGCCTCGCTGCGTGACCGCAAGCAGGTCACCGGCTATGGCCTGGAGATCGACGCCGACAACATCGCCGCCTGCGTGGCCAAGGGCGTCAACGTCATCGAGCAGGACCTGGACAAAGGCCTGGGCAACTTCGCCAGCAACAGTTTCGACGTAGTGATCATGACCCAGGCCCTGCAGGCCGTGGAGTACCCCGACCGCATCCTCGACGAGATGCTGCGGGTAGGCCGCCAGTGCATCATCACCTTCCCGAACTTCGGCCATTGGCGCTGCCGCTGGTACCTGGCCACCAAGGGACGCATGCCGGTATCGGACTTCATGCCGTACACCTGGTACAACACGCCGAACATCCACTTCTGCACCTTCGCCGACTTCGAAGAGCTGGTGCACGAGCGCAGGGCCAAGGTGCTCGACCGCCTGGCCGTCGATCACTTGCACCGCAACGGGTGGGGTGGCCGGCTTTGGCCTAATCTTCTAGGTGAGATCGGCATCTATCGCGTCAGCAGCCCGGGCCTGCAAGAGCACCAGCTCGCGGTCTGACGCCCACCGGAGGAATCGCCCCATGCGTCGCCTAGCCCTGTTCCTGATCAGCCTGTGCCTGGCCTTGCCGGTACTGGCTGCCGATGCCGCCCGGCCCGAGCGCAAGGAAGTGTTTGGCGACGTGACGGTGCACTACAGCGCGTTCACGTCGAGCATGCTCACGCCCGAGGTGGCCGCAGCCACCGGCCTGGTGCGCAGCAAGAACCAGGGCGTGCTCAACATTGCCGTACTCAAGGCCAACAAACCTGCCACGGCGGTGGTCAGCGGCACGGTCAAGGACCTGACCGGGCGTAGCAGCCCGCTGTCGTTCAAACAGATTACCGAACAGGGCGCGGTGTACTACATCGCCCAGTTCAAGATCGAACAGCCAGAAACCGTGACCTTCGACCTGAATATCGAAACCGGCGGTATCAGCAATTCCCTTAGCTTCAACCAGGACGTGTTCCCAGGCGAATGATGAATTTCCAGCAACTCGTATTGGCCAGCCACAACGCCGGCAAACTCAAGGAACTGCAGGCCATGCTCGGCCAGTCCGTGCAACTGC
The DNA here is from genome assembly GCF_001320605.1 of Pseudomonas sp. NBRC 111133. Classification (NCBI taxonomy): domain Bacteria; kingdom Pseudomonadati; phylum Pseudomonadota; class Gammaproteobacteria; order Pseudomonadales; family Pseudomonadaceae; genus Pseudomonas; species Pseudomonas sp. NBRC 111133. The sequence goes on from NZ_BCBJ01000033.1 coordinate 61,845, forward strand.
GTTCGATTGGCGAATTCAGCCAGGTAGAGCCAGAAGAAACCGGCCTGTCGTTCGTTGAAAACGCCATTCTCAAGGCGCGTAACGCCGCACGTATCTCCGGCCTGCCGGCCTTGGCTGACGATTCCGGCCTGGCGGTGGACTTCCTTGGTGGTGCGCCGGGTATCTACTCAGCGCGCTACGCCGACGGCAGGGGTGACGCGGCCAACAATGCCAAGCTGCTCGAAGCCTTGAAGGACGTGCCCAAAGCCGAGCGCGGTGCGCAGTTTGTCTGCGTACTGGCGCTGGTGCGCCACGCCGACGACCCGCTGCCGATCCTGTGCGAAGGCCTGTGGCACGGCAGCATCCTGTTCGAGGCCAGCGGCGAGCATGGCTTTGGGTATGACCCGCTGTTCTGGGTGCCGGAGCGCAACTGCTCCAGCGCCGACCTGGCCCCTGTGGACAAAAACCAGCTCAGCCACCGCGCCCGTGCCATGGCCCTGCTGCGCCAACGTCTGGGCCTGGCATGATCGCAACGCTGTCCACCACCGGCGCGGCGGGTTTGACCAGCCTGCCGCCGCTGGCGCTGTACATCCACATTCCGTGGTGCGTACGCAAGTGCCCTTACTGCGACTTCAATTCTCACGCTGCCGGGCCTGAACTGCCGGAAGACGCCTACGTCACAGCGCTGCTGGACGACCTCGATCAGGAGCTGGCCGCCGTACAGGGCCGCCCGATCAGTTCGATCTTCTTCGGGGGCGGTACGCCCAGCCTGTTCAGTGCCAACGCCCTGGGCCGGCTGCTGCGCGGCGTAGAGCAACGCATCCCGTTCGCACCCGACATCGAAATCACCCTGGAAGCCAACCCGGGCACCTTCGAGCAGGACAAGTTCAAGGCCTACCGGCAAACCGGTATCAACCGCCTGTCCATCGGCGTGCAAAGTTTCCAGCCCGCCAAGCTGGAGGCGCTGGGGCGTATCCACAATGGCGATGAAGCGGTCCGAGCTGCCGGCATGGCGCGTGCGGCCGGCTTCGACAACTTCAACATGGACTTGATGCACGGCCTGCCCGACCAATCGCTGGAGGATGCGCTGGGCGACCTGCGCCAGGCCATCGACCTGGGCCCTACACACCTGTCGTGGTACCAGCTGACCGTGGAACCGAACACGGTGTTCTGGAACCAGCCGCCTGAGCTGCCCGAGGACGACATCCTTTGGGATATTCAGGAAGCCGGCCAGGCACTGATGGCCGAGCACGGTTTCCGCCAGTACGAGGTATCGGCCTACGCCCAGGCGGGCCGCGCTGCCCGGCACAACCTGAACTACTGGCGCTTCGGCGACTTCATCGGTATCGGAGCCGGCGCCCACGGCAAGCTGACCTTCGCCGACGGGCGTATCCTGCGTACCTGGAAGACCCGCCTGCCCAAGGATTACCTGAACCTGGCCAAGCCTTTCAAGGCCGGCGAGAAGCTGCTGCCGGTGGACGAGCTGCCATTCGAGTTCCTGATGAACGCCCTGCGCCTGACCGACGGAGTGGAAGCCGAGCTGTTCACCCAGCGCACCGGTTTGCCACTGGAGCAACTGCGCGAGGCACGCCGCGCCGCCGAACAAAAGGGCCTTTTGCAGGTCGAACCGGATCGACTGATGGCCACGCCGAGGGGCCAGTTGTTCCTCAATGACCTGCTGCAGTATTTCTTGACCTAAGGATGACCCATGGATCTGGTACTTGATCTGCTCGCGACGGTTTCCCGCTGGAGCCGCGGCAACCTGTCGGAGATTTCACTGGCCTTGGTAGGCTGCCTGCTGGTGCTGTTTGGTAGCGATGTCAAAGCCTGGGCCGAGCAGCGGCTAGGTGGCTTGGCTGGCGCCCTGCGCGTGCCGTTCATGGCGCTAATGGTGATGATCGGCAGCGGTGCGGCGCTGATCTATGCCACGCCGTGGGTGGTGAAGGGGCTAAGCCAGTTCAACAACTACGCGCTGGCGCCGGTGTTGTTGGTGGTGCTGGTGTTGATTGGTGTGGTGGCTGATCGCAGGGGTTAAGCATTGCTAAAAGCTGCCCCGGAGTACCAGGGCAGCCCTACCACCTGACTAGCCCTTAACGGGCATCATCGAAGTGGTCACGCATGAAGTCCCGAGCGGTCTTGAGCACTATCAAGATCCGGACAAGCTTCCAGACGCGGCTCAGCGCATCAAGCAAACGCTTCATATGCCTTGGCCTCCGTGTTGGCGGGCCAGTCTTCCAGCATCTAACCGGTACTTCGATGCCTTTCGAAAACCGTGTAAGTCTTCAGTGAAGTGGCCAGGTCAATGGCCCTTCGAAAAGCATCACCGGCACGGTTCTCAAGCCGCGTCGAAGGGGCCGGAAAGCAGAATTCTTCTCCTACCCGGCCCATCACTGAATATCCTTAAACGGGAGCAGCGCGATGGTACTCGCATTCTCCGATCAAGACTGTTAACCACTCCGACACACATGATGCTAAAGATTTCTGGGCATTGACGCGGCATCCAGGCCTGCCTAAGATCCTTGGACCGTGTGAGTTTTCAGTGAAGTCCTGAGCGACGGATACTCAGTCCTACCGCTCACAAAAAAACCGCTCTTCTCAGAGCGGTTTTTTTCGCCTGCATTTCTGCAAGCACCAGCAATTGAACGGCCGTATCAGCCGCTCAATCCACCTTCTCGAACTTCAAGTCCCACACCCCATGCCCTAGTCGCTCGCCGCGCCGTTCGAACTTGGTGATCGGGCGCTCTTCCGGGCGTGGCACATAGGTGCCATCGGCCGCACGGTTGCGATAGCCAGGCGCAGCACTCATCACTTCCAGCATGTACTCGGCATACGGCTCCCAGTCGGTCGCCATATGGAACACGCCACCAGGCTTGAGCTTGCGACGTACCAGCTCGGCAAACTCCAGCTGCACGATGCGGCGCTTGTGGTGGCGCGCCTTGTGCCACGGGTCGGGGAAGAACAGCATCAAGCGGTCGAGGCTGTTGTCCGCCACGCAGCGGTTCAGCACTTCAATGGCATCGCAGTCGTATACCCGCAGGTTCTTCAGGCCCTGGGTCAGCACGCCGTTGAGCAGCGCGCCCACACCCGGGCGGTGCACTTCCACGCCGATAAAGTCCTGTTCAGGCGCGGCAGCAGCCATTTCCAGCAGGGAGTGGCCCATGCCGAAGCCGATCTCCAGGGTGCGCGGCGCCGAGCGGCCAAACACCTGGTCGTAGTCCACCGGGCTGTCGGCCAGCGGCAGGATGTACAGTGGGCCGCCCTGGTCCAGGCCGCGTTGCTGGCCTTCGGTCATGCGCCCGGCGCGCATCACGAAGCTCTTGATGCGGCGGTGTGGGCGGGCGTCGCCGTCGGGGGTGATCGGCGTATCGTGCGATTCAGTCATCAGGGGCTCTTACTTGATCAGACCATCCAGCGGCGAAGAGGCGCTGGCATAGAGTTTCTTCGGCATACGGCCGGCCAGATAGGCCAGGCGACCGGCAACGATGGCGTGCTTCATGGCTTCTGCCATCAGCACCGGCTGCTGGGCGTGGGCGATGGCCGAGTTCATCAGCACCGCTTCACAGCCCATTTCCATGGCGATGGTGGCGTCGGATGCGGTACCCACGCCAGCATCGACCAGTACTGGCACCTTGGACTCTTCCAGGATGATCTGCAGGTTGTAGGGGTTGCAGATACCCAGGCCGGTACCAATCAGACCAGCCAGCGGCATCACCGCGATGCAGCCGGCTTCGGCCAATTGGCGAGCAATGATCGGGTCATCGCTGGTGTACACCATCACGTCGAAACCTTCCTTGACCAGCACTTCGGCGGCCTTGAGGGTTTCGATCACGTTGGGGAACAGGGTTTTCTGGTCGGCCAGCACTTCCAGCTTTACCAGCGTGCGGGATTCGTGCGATTTGCGGCCATCGAGCAGCTCGCGGGCCAGACGGCAAGTGCGTACCGCTTCCACCGCGTCAAAGCAGCCGGCAGTGTTTGGCAGGATGGTGTACTTGTCGGGCGACAGCACGTCGAGCAGGTTCGGCTCGCCCGCATTCTGGCCAAGGTTGGTGCGGCGCACGGCGACGGTGACGATTTCGGAGCCCGATGCCTCGGTGGCCAGGCGGGTTTCTTCCATGTCACGGTACTTGCCGGTGCCCACCAGCAGGCGCGACTGGAAAGTACGCCCGGCCAGGGTGAAGGGCTTGTCGCTACGAACGTTGCTCATCGTTGTTCCTCGGGAAAGGTTGCAGGGCTAGCTTGTGAACCGCAGGGCTGCTGTCAGCCGCCACCAATGGCGTGGACCACTTCGACCTGGTCGCCATCGTTCAGCAGCGTGCTGTCGTGCTGGCTGCGCGGCACGATGTCCAGGTTCAGTTCCACTGCGACACGGCGCCCGGCAAGCTCCAGGCGCGTCAGCAGGGCTGCAACGCTCTCGCCAGCAGGCAGTTCGTAAGGTTCACCGTTCAGTTGAATGCGCATGCACACGGCCACCATTGTTCTTTGGGGCCCGCATTCTAGCGCCGAACCGCCCTGCAACCCAAGGGCGGTGCGCGCCATTAGTCGCGATTGTGGACCACTCGGTCAGCCCAGCCGCCAGGCTGCCAGGCCCAGGCACAACCAGCCGGCCAGGAAGCACAGGCCGCCAATCGGGGTGATGATGCCCAGCTTGCCCAGGCCGCTGAGAGTCAGCAGGTACAGGCTGCCGGAGAACAGCACGATCCCCAGGGCAAACAGGCCGCCAGCCCAGCCCACCAGGCGCCCGGGCAGGTGTGCCGAGAGCACGGCAACGCCGAAGATCGCCAGGGCATGCACCAACTGGTAGGTCACGCCGGTATGAAAAATAGCCAGGTAGTCCGCCGTCAGTCGGTTCTTCAGGCCGTGGGCAGCGAAGGCACCCAGGGCGACCCCGGTAAAGCCGAAAAAGGCGGCAAGCATCAGGAAGCTGCGAAGCATGGGACGACTCCTTGGATCGGGTCTGTATAATGGCCCCTTCCACCCGTACGGCCAAGCCATCGCCATGCTTCCAACTCTTCTGCGCCGCCTTTCCCGTGCCCTGCTCTGGTTCGCAGCCGGCAGCATCGTGCTGGTGCTGGTGTTCCGCTGGGTGCCACCGCCCGGTACGGCACTGATGGTCGAGCGCAAGGTGCAATCGTGGGTCAGTGGCGAGCCGATCGACCTGCAACGCGACTGGGAACCGTGGGAGAACATCTCCGATGAGCTGAAGGTTGCCGTCATTGCGGGCGAGGACCAGAAGTTCGCCAGCCACTGGGGCTTCGACATCCCGGCCATCCAGGCGGCGCTGGCCTACAACGAGCGCGGCGGCAGTGTTCGCGGTGCCAGCACCCTGACCCAGCAAGTGGCCAAGAACCTGTTCCTGTGGTCCGGCCGTAGTTGGTTCCGCAAAGGCCTGGAGGCGTGGTTCACGGCCTTGATCGAACTGTTCTGGTCGAAGGAGCGAATTCTCGAGGTCTACTTGAACAGCGCCGAATGGGGCAAGGGCGTGTTCGGCGCCCAAGCGGCGGCGCGCTATCACTTTGGCGTGGATGCCAGCCGGCTTAGCCGCCAGCAGGCGGCGCAACTGGCGGCGGTGCTGCCGAGTCCGATCAAGTGGAGTGCCAGCCGGCCAAGTGCCTATGTGGCGAGCCGGGCCGAGTGGATTCGTCGCCAGATGAGTCAGTTGGGTGGGCCTGGCTACCTGATGCAGCTCGACACTTCGCGCAGGCTTTGAGTCTTTTGGGGCTGCTGCGCGGCCCCAATAATTCACAGGCAAAAAAAAGCCGCTGACCCTATCCAGGCCAGCGGCTTTGTTTGCAGCCAGGTTTGATCAAACCGCAATCAACGCCTTGACCTTGTTCATCGCATTCTTCTCCAGCTGACGAATCCGCTCAGCCGAAACGCTGTACTTGTCTGCCAGCTCATGCAGCGTGGCCTTCTCTTCCGCCAACCAGCGCTGGTAGAGAATATCGCGGCTACGCTCGTCCAGCCCTTGCAGCGCTTCGTGCAGGTTGCTGGTCGAATTGTCGCTCCAGTCAGCATCCTCCAGTTGCACCGCCGGGTCGTACCGGTGGTCTTCCAGGTAATGTGCAGGCGACTGGAAGGCGCTGTCGTCATCCGCCTCGGCTGCCGGGTCGAACGCCATATCCTGGCCACTCAAGCGGCTTTCCATCTCACGCACTTCACGCGGCTCTACGCCAAGGCTTTCTGCCACGCGATGCACTTCGTCGTTGTTCAGCCAGGCCAGACGCTTCTTCTGGCTGCGCAGGTTGAAAAACAGTTTGCGCTGGGCCTTGGTGGTCGCCACCTTGACGATACGCCAGTTGCGCAGGATGAATTCGTGGATTTCTGCCTTGATCCAGTGCACGGCGAACGACACCAGGCGCACACCCATTTCCGGGTTGAAGCGCTTGACGGCTTTCATCAGGCCGACGTTGCCTTCCTGGATCAGGTCGGCTTGGGCCAGCCCGTAACCCGCATAGCTACGGGCAATGTGTACGACGAAACGCAGGTGGGCCATCACCATTTGACGAGCGGCCTCGACATCCTGCTCATAATAGAGACGCTCGCCCAGATCACGCTCCTGCTCGACCGTCAGCAGCGGGATGCTGTTGACCGTGTGCACATAGGCTTCCAGGTTTGCACCGGGCACCAGGGCATAGGCAGGTTGCAACGATGTGGTCATTCAAGAACCTCCGACTTACTAAACTCGCGCCTTGTGGGCGCTGCCAACATTGACCTGGAACGACGGTACAAGTTCCACAGTGAAGAAAATGTCAATGCCGGCACGTAAAAACTATCGCGGCGCCAACTCGTTCAGGTGACGAGCGACTGCGATCCATGCACCGATATACCCCAACAACACTGCTCCGATCAAGAGCGACAGACCATCGGACGCCGGCACCCCCCCCAGGGCGAAATCACTGCCATACAGCCCGGAAAGCCCTACAACCGCCTCGTTCAGCCAGTTCAGGCCAAACGCCAGGATGCCCCACGCCAACAGGCCTGCACCCAGGCCATACAGGGCACCCATGTACAGGAAAGGCCGGCGTACGTAGGCGTCGGTGCCGCCGACCAGCTTGATCACTTCGATCTCGATCCGGCGGTTTTCAATGTGTAGACGAATTGTGTTACCGATTACTAACAGCAGGGCAGAAATCAGCATCACGGCCAAGCCGAAGACGAAGCGGTCACCCAGCTTGAGGATGGCCGCCAGGCGCTCGACCCACACCAGGTCCAGTTGCGCCACTTCAACCCGTGGCAGCTCCGACAGACGCTGACGCAACGCTTCCAGGGCCGGCTTGTCGACCTCGGTCGGGGTCACGACCACCACGCCAGGCAACGGGTTGTCGGGCAGTTCACGCAGGGCCTCGCCCAGGCCGGACTGCTGCTGGAATTCCTCCAGCGCCTGCTCACGGCTGACATATTGCGCGTCCGCCACACCGGGCATGCCCTTGATCTCATCCCGCAGCGCCTCACCATCACGGCTGCCGGCATCCAGCTTGAGGAACAGCGAAATTTGCGCGGCGCGCTGCCACGAGCCGCCAAGCTGCTCGATGTTCTTCAGCAGCAACGACAGGCCCATGGGCATGCTCAGCGCCACCGCCATCACCAGGCAGGTGAAAAAGCTGCCGATCGGCTGCTTGCCCAAGCGGCGCAGGCTGTCGGCCATGCTGGCACGGTGGCTTTCCAGCCAGGCATGCAGCAGCGTGCGGAAATCCGGGCCATCATCGTCTTCGCCGCGCTTTTTCTTCGCCGGTTGCGGGTCAGCGGGCTTTGGTGCAACCCGCTCGGAAACCTTCGGCGTACGTGTAGTGCTCATTGCCCGGCCTCCCCATCGCCGATCAAGCGGCCGCGCTGCAAGGTCAGCATGCGGTGACGCATGCGCGCAATCAGTGCCAGGTCGTGGCTGGCGATCAAGACCGTGGTACCCAGGCGGTTGATGTCCTCGAACACGCCCATGATCTCTGCGGCCAGGCGCGGGTCGAGGTTACCGGTGGGTTCGTCGGCCAGCAGCAGGGCCGGCTGGTGGACGATGGCGCGGGCAATGCCTACCCGCTGCTGCTGCCCGGTGGACAGGTCAGCCGGGAACAGTTCGCCCTTGTCCGACAGCGATACACGCTCCAGGGCCGAATCCACGCGCTTGGCGATCTCGGCCTTGGACAGGCCGAGAATCTGCAAGGGCAAGGCGATGTTGTTGAACACCGTGCGGTCGAACAACAGCTGGTGGTTCTGAAACACCACGCCGATCTGCCGGCGCAGGAACGGGATCTGCGCATTGCTGATCTGGCCCAGGTCCTGCCCGGCCAGCATGAGCTTGCCACTGGTCGGGCGCTCCATGGCCAGCAACAGGCGCAGCAAGGTGCTCTTGCCGGCACCCGAGTGCCCGGTGACGAACAGGAATTCGCCCCGGCGCGCCCGGAAACTCAGCTCATGCAAACCCACATGACCGTTGGGATAGCGCTTGGCAACCTGTTCGAATCGGATCATGGTCAGTCTCGCTCGGCGAACAGAGCCTTGACGAACGGCTCGGCTTCGAAGGTACGCAGGTCGTCGATGCCTTCACCCACACCGATGAAGCGGATCGGAATGTTGAACTGCTTGGCCAGGGCAAAGATCACCCCGCCCTTGGCAGTGCCGTCCAGCTTGGTCAGGGCCAGGCCGGTCAGTTCGACGCTCTGGTTGAAGTACTTGGCCTGGCTGATGGCGTTCTGGCCAGTACCGGCGTCGAGCACCAGCAGCACCTCATGCGGCGCATCGGCGTCGAGCTTGCCGATAACCCGGCGGACCTTCTTCAGCTCTTCCATCAAGTTGTCTTTGGTGTGCAGGCGGCCGGCGGTGTCAGCGATCAGCACGTCGGCGCCACGGGCCTTGGCGGCTTGAACGGCGTCGAAGATCACCGACGCGGAGTCGGCACCGGTATGCTGGGCGATTACCGGAATCTGGTTACGCTCGCCCCACACTTGCAACTGCTCGACCGCTGCCGCACGGAAAGTATCGCCAGCGGCCAGCATCACTTTTTTGCCTTCCATCTGCAGCTTCTTGGCCAGCTTGCCGATGGTGGTGGTCTTGCCGGCGCCGTTCACGCCAACCACGAGGATGACGTAAGGCTTGTTTTGCGCCTGTACTTTAAGCGGCTGCTCGACCGGGCGCAGCAGTGCGGCCAGCTCTTCCTGCAGCGACTTGTACAGGGCATCGGCGTCGGCCAACTGCTTGCGCGCGACCTTCTGGGTCAGGTTCTGGACGATGGCCGAGGTGGCTTCCACGCCGACGTCAGCCGTCAGCAAACGGGTCTCGATCTCGTCGAGCAGGTCGTCGTCGATGACTTTCTTGCCCAGGAACAGGCTGGCCATGCCCTCGCCGATGCTGGCGCTGGTCTTCGACAGGCCCTGCTTCAGGCGGGCAAAGAAGCCGGGTTTGGCTTGTTCGACAACGGCTGGGGCAGCGACAGGGGCCGGCTCTGGCTCGACAGGCGCTGCTACCGGGCGCTCGGGGATCGCCGGCGGGGCCTTTGGCTCCAGGTCGGGAACCAGAGCAACGGGCTCTTCGGCAACGGGCAGGACCAGGTTGCTGACAGGGGTCTCGACGGCATGAATGACTGGGGCTGCTGCGGGTGCAGGGGTTTCAACCTGCGGGGCGGCAGGCGCTGCATTCGCGGGCACGCCCGCGCCCACAGGGGCCGGGGTTGGCTCGAATACCGGCGTCGCCACTGGCGCCGTTGCAGGCTCAGAGGCCAAGGCTGGCTCGGCAGCCCGAGGGGCCTCAGCTACAGCTGCGGGGGCTGCTGCAACCACCGGCTCGACCGGAGCGGCTTCAGGGCGCTCGACGGCGGGCTGCGGCGCTACGGGTTCTGCAGCCTGGGGTTCGGGGGCTTGTGGCTGTTCGGCGACAGGTTGCTGCGGCTTCTTTCGAAACCAGCTGAACAGGCCTTTCTTTTCGCCAGCTTCGGCCGGCGCTTTTTTGTCGTCGTTGGAACCAAACATGGAGGACGGCTATCTCAGGGTAGCGATGAGCCAGCAATGGCACATCGGGAATTCTCTCTACGCAGAACAGACTATCTTGAAGCCTGCTGGTTCATGCGCAACGTTTTGTCTTAGTGTCCTGTGGGCCAGAACGGCGACAGGCATGGTCGCCAGGCAACCGGATCAGTATCCTAGCACCTCCTGGCCCGTCGACGCTAAACCCAGCGGGCCGCCGAACAGGTTAAACACCGTATGAATGCTCTAGCCCGCCGCGCCGCTGGCCTGTTGTTCGGCACGCTCTGCCTGCCGCTCGCGGCCCTCGCCGCCGATGTGCAACCCACCCACGAATTCATTCTCGACAATGGCCTGAAAGTGGTCGTGCGCGAAGACCACCGCGCTCCGGTGGTAGTCTCGCAGATCTGGTACAAGGTGGGCTCCAGCTACGAGACCCCGGGCCAGACCGGCTTGTCCCACGCGCTGGAACACATGATGTTCAAGGGCAGCGCCAAGGTCGGACCCGGCGAAGCTTCGCGCATCCTGCGTGACCTGGGCGCCGACGAAAACGCCTTCACCAGCGACGACTACACCGCTTACTACCAGGTGCTGGCCCGCGACCGCCTGCCGGTAGCCCTGGAGCTGGAGGCTGACCGCCTGGCCAGCCTGCGCCTGCCCGCCGACGAGTTCAGCCGCGAAATCGAGGTGATCAAGGAAGAGCGCCGCCTGCGTACGGACGATCAGCCCAATCAAAAGGCATTTGAGCTGTTCCGCGCCATGGCCTACCCGGCCAGCGGCTACCACACCCCGACCATCGGCTGGATGGCCGACCTTGAACGTATGAAGGTCGAGGAGCTGCGTCACTGGTACGAGTCCTGGTACGCGCCCAACAACGCGACGCTGGTGGTGGTCGGCGATGTTACCGCCGATGAGGTCAAGGGCCTGGCGCAGAAGTACTTCGGCAGTATTCCCAAGCGCGCCGTGCCACCGGCCAAACTGCCTCTGGAACTGGCCGAACCTGGCCAGCGCCAGTTGACCCTGCATGTACGCACCCAACTGCCCAGCCTGATCTACGGTTTCAACGTGCCCGGCCTGCCCACCGCCAAGGACCCGCGCACCGTGCAAGCCCTGCGCCTGATCTCGGCCCTGCTCGACGGCGGCTACAGCGCCCGCATGCCGGCGCGCCTGGAGCGTGGCCAGGAGCTGGTGGCCGGCGCTTCTTCCAGCTACAACGCCTTCACCCGCGGCGACAGCCTGTTCCTGATTTCGGCTACGCCGAATGTGCAGAAGCAGAAAACCCTCGCCGATGTCGAAAAAGGCATCTGGCAGTTGCTTGAAGAACTCAAGACCACCCCGCCCAGCGCCGAAGAGCTCGAACGCGTTCGCGCTCAGGTCATCGCCGGCCTGGTCTACGACCGCGACTCCATCAGCAGCCAGGCCACCACCATCGGCCAGCTGGAAACCGTCGGCCTGTCCTGGAAGCTGATCGACAGCGAGCTGGACGAGCTCAAGCGTGTCACCCCGCAGGACATCCAGAACGCCGCGCGCACCTATTTCACCCGCGAACGCCTGAGCGTTGCCCATGTACTGCCCGAGGAGTCCGCTCATGAGTGATCGCCGCGCACCACGCCCAACCCTGCTGGCCACGGGCATCCGCGCCCTGGCGCTGGCGACCGTGCTGGCCGCCCCGGCCATGGCCGACAACGCCGCCAAGGCCGACAGCAGCGCCGCTCGCCCAGCCAACACCTTGCAATCCTTGGCCGAACTGGATGGCAAGGCACCGAGCCGGCGCCAGTTGAACATTCAGCACTGGAACACCGCCGAAGGCGCCCGTGTGCTGTTCGTAGAAGCCCGCGAACTGCCCATGTTCGACCTGCGCGTCACCTTCGCCGCCGGCAGCAGCCAGGACGGCGTTACGCCAGGTGTGGCCGCGCTGACCAACGCCATGCTCAACGAGGGCGTGGCCGGAAAAGACGTGACCGCCATCGCCGAAGGTTTCGAGGGCCTGGGGGCGGACTTTGGCAACGGCTCCTACCGCGACATGGCGGTGGCCTCGCTGCGCAGCCTCAGCGCCAAGGACAAGCGCGAACCGGCCCTCAAGCTGTTTACCGAGGTGGCCGGCAAGCCGACCTTCCCCGAAGACGCCCTCAAGCGCATCAAGAACCAGATGTTGGCCGGCTTCGAATACGAAAAGCAGAACCCCGGCAAGATCGCGGGCAAGGCGCTGTTCGGCAAGCTTTACGGCGACCACCCTTACGCCCACCCCAGCGACGGTACCGCCGAAAGCATCGAGGGCATCACCCTGGCACAGCTGCGCGCCTTCCATGCCAAAGCCTATACCGGCGGCAACGCGGTCATCGCGCTGGTCGGCGACCTGAGCCGCGCCGAAGCCGAAGCCATTGCGGCCCAGGTATCTGCAGGCCTGCCGAAGGGCCCGGCACTGGCCGCGCCAGCCCAGCCCACTGACGCCAAGGCTGGCCTGACTCACATCGACTTCCCGTCCAAGCAAACCCACCTGATGCTGGCCGAACTGGGCATCGACCGCCAGGACCCAGACTGGCCAGCCCTGTCGCTGGGCAACCAGATCCTCGGCGGCGGTGCGTTCGGCACCCGCCTGATGAGCGAGGTACGTGAAAAGCGCGGCCTGACCTACGGCGTGTACTCGGTGTTCAGCCCGATGCAGGTGCGCGGCCCCTTCATGATCAACCTGCAAACCCGCGCCGAGCAGAGCGAAGGCACGTTGAAGCTGGTGCAGGACATTCTTGCCGACTACCTCAAACAGGGCCCTACCCAGCAAGAGCTGGACGATGCCAAGCGTGAACTGGCCGGCAGCTTCCCGCTGTCCAATGCCAGCAACGCCAGCATCGTCGGCCAACTGGGCGCCATCGGCTTCTACAACCTGCCGCTGACCTGGCTGGAGGACTTCATGCAGCAGTCCCAGGCCCTCACCGTCGAACAGGTCAAGGCGGCCATGAACAAACACCTGTCAGCCGATAAACTGGTGATCGTCACCGTTGGCCCGAAAGTGCCACAAAAACCGCTGCCAGCCCCCACTGACAAGCCCTCCGAGCAGCCGCTCGGGGTACCGGAGCACTAATGCCAAGATCCACCCCTCCCGCCCGCCCGCAATCGGGCCAAAGCAAGGGCCAGGGCCACCTGCGCATCATCGCCGGCGAATGGCGCAGCCGCCGACTGGCGGTGCCGGAAGGCGAAGGCCTGCGGCCAACGCCCGACCGCGTGCGGGAAACCGTGTTCAACTGGCTGGCACCTTACATCGAGGGCGCCCGCGTGCTGGACGCCTTCACCGGTAGCGGCGCCCTGGTGCTCGAAGCCCTGTCGCGCGGGGCCGAAGACGCCGTGGCGCTGGACAGCAACCCGGCGGCCATCGCTAACCTGAAGAACAACCTCGAAATCCTGCGCTGCCCACGTGGGCAGATCCTGCAAACCGATGCCCTGCGCTACCTGCAAGGCCCGGCCAAGCAGCAGTTCGATGTGGTGTTCCTCGACCCGCCATTCCACCAGGACCTGCTGGCCAACACCTGCAACCTGCTGGAGCAGAACCAGTGGCTGCGCGAACAGGCATGGGTCTACACCGAAAGCGAAGCCGCGCCTTCAACCTTGCAATTGCCAGGCAACTGGCGCCTGCACCGCGAGAAGAAAACCGGTCAAGTGCACTACGCGCTCTGGCAAAGGGCCACAACCGACCAATAGCGCAGGTACTGTGGCGCTTTTTCGTGGCAATCTAGGCAGGCACATCACGAGTCGCCCAGTATGCCCAGCCAAAGCGCCACATTTCGCCCGGCCACCGGCCTTTCCAACCCCCACCTGCAAACCCTGTGGGGGCCCCTGTGGCGCAAGCTGCCTGAACTGCAGCGCAACCGCGAGCGGCTGTGGCTGGCCGACGGCGACTTCATCGACCTCGACTGGCATGGCCCCCATGAACCCCATGCGCCACTGGTGCTTGTGCTGCATGGGCTGACCGGCTCGTCGCATTCACCCTATGTGAAAGGCTTGCAGCAAGCGCTGCAAGGGCGCGGTTGGGCCAGCGTGGCAGCGAACTGGCGCGGTTGCTCGGGCGAACCCAACCTGTTACCACGCAGCTACCACTCCGGCGCCAGTGAAGACCTGGCAGAAATTGTCAGCCACCTGCGCGCCCAACGCCCCTTGGCGCCACTGTATGCAGTGGGTTACTCGCTGGGTGGCAATGTACTGTTGAAATACCTGGGCGAAAGCGGGGTTGCCAGCCAACTGGAAGCAGCGGTTGCAGTGTCGGTGCCCTTTCGTCTGGACCACTGTGCCGACCGTATCGGCCAAGGGTTCTCCAAGGTGTATCAGGCGCACTTCATGCGCGAAATGCTGGCGTATGTGCAGCTCAAACAGCAGCACTTCCACGCGCAGGGTCAGCATGATCGGCTGGCGGCGCTGGAGCGACTGGGGCAACTGACCAACTTGCGCACCTTCTGGGACTTCGACGGCAAAGTCACAGCACCGCTTAACGGTTTTCGCGATGCGCACGACTACTATCGCCGCTCATCCAGCCACTTCTTCCTCGGCCAGAACCGCACGCCAACGCTGATCATCCATTCCAGCGATGACCCGTTCGTGTCCGGCCATAGCCTGCCAACGGCCCGTGAGCTGGCGCCACACACCCGCTTCGAACTGCACAGCCGCGGTGGTCATGTGGGCTTTGTCGATGGCAGCCTGCGAAATCCGGGGTACTACCTGGAGCGGCGGATTCCGCAGTGGCTGGTGGACGGTCAATAAAGCGTTTACCGATTACTCGCCTGTGGCTACGCCATGCTCCGGGTCATTGATCCACTCGCTCCAGGACCCGGCATACAGCTTGCCCAACGGGTACCCCGCCAGCGCCAGCGCAAACAGGTTGTGGCAAGCCGTCACCCCAGACCCACAGTAAGACACGAGCTGCTCCGGCGCGCGCCCGGCTAGCTTTTCGGCAAAGCGCTGCTTGAGCTGGTCCGCCGGCAAAAAGCGCCCATCAGCCCCCATGTTGTCGGTAAACGCTGCGCACTGGGCCCCGGGAATATGCCCCGCCACCGGATCGATCGGCTCCACTTCACCGCGAAAACGCGGCAAGGCACGCGCATCGATCAAGGTCAGGTCACTGCTACCCAGGCGCTTGCCCAGGTGGTCGGCATCGATCAGCAGCCTGGCGTCCGGCTCACCCTTGAAGTTGCCCTCGCGTTTGGGCGGTGGGTCCAGGCTCAGCGGCAGGTGCGCGGCATGCCAGGCCTTCAGGCCACCGTCGAGAATCGCCACACCGCTGCGCTTGCCCAGCCAGACCAACAGCCACCAGGCACGGGCGGCAAAGGCACCGGGGCCGTCGTCGTACAACACCACCTCACTGTCGTTGTCCAGGCCCCACTCACGCAGGCGCGCGACCAGCCGCTGCGCATCGGGCAATGGGTGGCGCCCGGTGCGCCCCTTGCTCACCGGCCCGCTGAGGTCGCGGTCAAGGTCGGCAAAATGCGCCCCGGCGATATGCCCCTGGGCATAACTGCGTTGGCCATAGTCCACATCCTCAAGGGCAAAGCGGCAGTCGAGAATCACCAGCTTGGGCGCGTCCAGGCGCTCGGCCAACTGCTGCGGGGTGATCAATTGCGCAAGGGGCATGACAATCTCCTGATCAATGGCACTTGGGCCCTGGGCTAAAGCTCCAGGGCCTGGTTGAACGGTACATGGAATTCCTGGCACAAGGCGTCCACGGCAGCGCGGGCGTTGTCGGTCACGTAGCCGAGCTCCAGCACCAGCACCTGATAGACGCCGCGCTTGAACGCTTCTTCACCCAAATGCGCGGAATGTTCACGTGTGGTGCTGAGAAAGCGCACCCACGATGTGAGCACGATCCAGGCATTGATGGTCAGCGATTCGATCTGTGCCGGCGCCATGGCCAGAATGCCCGCCTCGACAAAGCCACGGTAGATCGCCTGGCCCTGGCGCAGGCAGCGCTCGGAAAAACGCCGATAACGGGCGGCCAGTTCGGCATCGCTGTCCAGCAGGTGCTCCAGGTCGCGGTGCAGGAAGCGGTAGTTCCACATGGCAGCCAGCAAGGCCTTGAGGTAGAAGCGTTTGTCCTCCACGGTGGCCGTGCGGCCTTGTGGCGGGCGCAGGAAGCTGTCCACCAACTCTTCATACTGGCTGAACAACAGGGCGATGATCGCCTGCTTGTTGGGGAAGTGGTAATACAGGTTGCCGGGCGAGATTTCCATGTGCGCGGCAATGTGGTTGGTACTGACGCTGCGTTCGCCCTGCTGGTTGAACAGCTCCAGGCTGTTCTGCACGATGCGCTCTCGGGTCTTCATGCGCGGGGCCATGCTCAGCTCCCAGTCTGCGGGCCTACTTCAAAGGGCCATCTTACGGCGTATTGCAGGTGGAATGCACCGTTCGAACGTGTGGAAAAATTCGCACCATCGTGCAAATTAGAGTAGGCTCTAGAGATTCCCTGCCCGGACTCGACACCGCCATGAACTCGCCCAGTGCCTTGCCCCCTGTGCAATCCGACCTCGACCTTGCGGCGATGTTCGCTGCCCAGCGCCAGGCCTTTGCCGGCAACCCCCTGCCACCGGCTGCCCAGCGGCTGCAATGGCTGAAAAGCCTGCGCGAAGCCTTGCAGGCCCACCAGGCTGGGTTGATCGAGGCCATCAGCGAGGACTTTTCCGGGCGTAGCGCCGACGAGACTTTGTTGGCCGAGTTGCTGCCCTCGATACAGGGCCTGCGCCACGCCGAAAAACACCTGCAACGCTGGATGCGCGCCAGCCGGCGACGCGTTGGCCTGGCCTTCCAGCCAGCCAGCGCGCAGGTGCGATACCAACCGCTGGGGGTGGTCGGCATCATCGTGCCGTGGAACTACCCGCTGTTCCTCGCCATCGGCCCGCTGACGTGCGCGCTGGCTGCCGGTAACCGGGTCATGCTCAAGCTCAGCGAAGCCACACCCGCCAGTGGCCAGGCTTTGAAGCAAGTCCTGGAACGGGTATTCCCCTGCGACCTGGTCAGCGTGGTACTCGGCGAGGTCGAGGTGGGCCAGGCCTTCGCCCGCCTGCCCTTCGACCACCTGCTGTTCACCGGCGCCACCAGCGTGGGCCGCCAGGTGATGCTGGCTGCGGCGCAGAACCTGACGCCGGTCACCCTGGAACTGGGCGGCAAGTCGCCCGCCATCGTGTCGGCCGACGTGCCCCTGGACACCGCCGCCGAGCGCATCGCCTTTGGCAAAACCCTCAACGCCGGCCAGACCTGCGTCGCCCCCGACTATGTGCTGGTGCCACGTGATCGCCTGGCGGCCTTCAGCGACGCCTACCAGCGCGCCGTTCAGCGCCTGTACCCGCGCGTCGCCGACAACCCTGACTACACCGCCATCATCAACCCGCGCCAGCTGCAGCGCTTGCAGCACCTGCTGGAGGATGCCCGCGCAAAAGGTGCGCAAGTGCTCGACCTGTACCCTGGCGAGCCCCGCCAAGGCCGACGCCTGCCACCACACCTGCTGCTGGAGGTGAGTGACGACATGCAGGTGATGCAGGACGAAATCTTCGGCCCGCTGCTGCCGCTGGTGCCCTACGACAGCCTCGACCAGGCGCTGGCCTACATCAACCAACGCCCGCGCCCGCTGGCGCTTTACTACTTCGGGTATGACCGGGCCGGGCAGGAACGCGTGCTGCGCCACACCCACTCCGGCGGCGTGTGCCTGAACGACACCCTGCTGCATGTGGCCCAGGACGACCTGCCCTTCGGCGGCATCGGCCCCTCGGGCATGGGCCACTACCATGGCCACGACGGTTTCCTGACCTTCAGCAAGGCCAAAGCCGTGCTGGTCAAGCAACGTTTCAACGCCGCGCGGCTGATCTACCCGCCTTATGGCAAAGCCTTGCAGCGCCTGGTCTACAAGCTGTTCATCCGCTGAGGGGCAGCCTATGCACCGTCGTGATCTGCTGCGTTTCAGCCTTGGCGCCAGCATCTTTCTGAGTGCAACCGGCCTGGTCGGCTGCACCGCGCAAACCAGCGCACAGGGTTTCCAACTACTGCGCGACGACGACCTGCCACTGCTGCGTGCGCTGATCCCGGTGGTGCTGGCCGGCACGCAGGCCGCCGAGACGTGGGTACTGCACAGCCTCGACCACAAGCTGGCGGCCTTGTCGCCGGAAATGCTCAAGCTCACCCGGCAACTGTTCGACGTGCTCAGCCTGCCGCTTACCCGTGGCCCGCTGACCGGCGTCTGGGGCGCCTGGGAACAGGCCAGCCCCACCCAAGTCACAGCCTTCCTGCAACGTTGGCAGGACAGCTCACTGAACCTGCTGCGCATGGGTCACGCGTCATTGCTGCAGCTGCTGCAAATGGCCTGGTACGAACGCCCCGAGTCCTGGGCCGCCTGCGGTTACCCGGGCCCACCGAAAATCTGAAAACAACAAGAGCATCGCCAATGCCTGTAGCCGACCCGTTTCGCCAAGGCCTCGAACGCGGCTGGATCACCCATGACGCGTCACGCCTGGAGCACGACCTTTTGCTGGAAGCCGATATTGCCGTGATTGGCAGCGGTGCCGGCGGTGCCACCAGCGCACAAATGCTCAGCGCCGCCGGTTTCAAGGTGCTGTTGATCGAAGAAGGCCCGCTCAAGACCAGCAGCGACTTCCACCTGCTGGAGAGCGAAGCCTACGCCAGCCTGTACCAGGAGGGCCTGGGGCGCATGAGCAAGGATGGCGCCATCACCATTCTCCAGGGCCGTGCCGTAGGCGGCACCACGCTGGTGAACTGGACATCGAGCTTTCGTACCCCGCCGCAGACGCTGGCGCACTGGGCCTCGGCCCACAACGTGAGCGGCCTGGGTGAAGGTGACCTGCGCCCCTGGTTCGAACGCGTGGAACAAGAGCTGGGCATTACACCCTGGGCCATGCCGCCCAATGCCAACAACGACGTGCTGCGCCGGGGCTGCGAACAACTGGGTTACCGCTGGGCGGTGATCCCGCGCAACGTGCGCGGCTGCTGGAACCTGGGGTACTGCGGCATGGGCTGCCCGGTGAATGCCAAGCAATCGATGTTGGTAACCCGTATTCCCGCCACCCTCGACCATGGCGGCGCACTGCTGTACCTGGCCCGGGCCGAGCGCTTCACCCACAACGGCGAGCGCATCCAGAGCCTCACATGCCAGGCCCTGGATGCCCGAGGCATACACCCCACCGGCAGGCAGGTCAGCGTCCGCGCGCGCCATTACCTGCTCGCTGGCGGCGGGATCAACAGCCCGGCCCTGCTGCTGCGTTCCGACGCACCGGACCCCCATGGTCGCCTGGGCAAGCGCACCTTCCTGCACCTGGTGAACTTCAGCGCTGCGCGCTTCAAGGACCGTATCGACCCCTTCTATGGCGCCCCGCAGTCCATCTACAGCGACCACTTCCAGTGGCAAGGCGGCACGGATGGCCCGGTCGGCTACAAACTGGAAGTGCCGCCGTTGCACCCGGCCTTGGCCAGCACCCTGCTGGGTGGTCACGGACAAGAAAACGCCCAGCGTATGGCCGAGTTGCCGCACACCCATGTGATGTTGGCGCTGCTGCGCGATGGCTTCCACCCCGAGAGCCAGGGCGGTGCCGTGGAGCTGCGTGGCGATGGCTCACCGGTGCTCGATTACCCGGTCACCGACTACCTGCGCGACGGTTTGCGTCGTGCCTACCGCAGCATGGCGCAGATCCAGTTTGCCGCCGGCGCTACCCAGGTCACCCCCGTGCACAGCGATGCCAGCGCCACGTCCAGCCTGGAACAGGCCTTGGCCATGATCGACACGTTGCGCCTGGAACCCTTCCGCACACGCCTGGGCAGTGCCCATGTGATGGGGGGCTGTGCGCTGGGCGAAGACCCGCGTCAAGCGGTGTGTGACAGCCTGGGCCGTCACCACCAGCTGGAAAACCTGTCCGTCCACGACGGTTCGCTGTTCCCCACCAGCATCGGCGCCAACCCGCAACTTTCGGTGTATGCCATCAGCGCCAGGCTCACCGAAGCACTGGTCGCCCGCCTGGCACGCAACGCATGACAACGAATACGCCCCCTGTCTATAGTGCCATCAGCCGGCCGCATGACTTGGCCGGGGCGCCGTCGCTGCGCTACCATCCGACTCCCCAACGCACTCCAGCCAGGATGACGCGATGAACCGAGTGTTGTACCCGGGTACTTTCGACCCCATTACCAAAGGCCATGGCGACTTGGTCGAGCGCGCTTCGCGGCTGTTCGACCATGTGATCATCGCAGTGGCGGCCAGCCCGAAGAAAAACCCCCTGTTCCCGCTGGAACAACGGGTGGAGCTCGCCCGTGAGGTCACCAAGCACCTGCCCAATGTCGAAGTCATCGGCTTCTCTTCCCTGTTGGCGCATTTCGCCAAGGAACAGGGCGCCAACGTCTTCCTGCGTGGCCTGCGTGCCGTGTCCGACTTTGAGTACGAGTTCCAGCTGGCCAACATGAACCGGCAGCTGGCCCCCGATGTCGAGAGCCTGTTCCTCACGCCTTCGGAACGTTATTCGTTCATTTCCTCGACGTTGGTCCGGGAAATTGCCGCACTGGGTGGGGATATCAGCAAATTCGTCCATCCGGTGGTGGCCGAGGCGCTGACCGAACGCTTCAAGAAGTAAGCCTGATCGCCTGATTGTCGCGCCCGCGTGCACTGCGGGCGCGAATGCGGCACAATTGTGCCCATTGCGTTGAACATGCCCGGGCGGTGAGCCCCGGCCGGAGTCCCCATGTCCCTGATCATCACCGACGATTGCATCAACTGCGACGTCTGCGAACCCGAGTGCCCGAACGAGGCCATCTCCCAAGGCGAAGAGATCTACGTGATCGACCCTAACCTGTGCACGCAGTGCGTGGGCCACTACGACGAGCCGCAGTGCCAGCAGGTCTGCCCGGTCGACTGCATCCCGCTGGATGAAGCCCACCCGGAAACCGAAGAGCAGCTGATGGCCAAGTACCGCCGCATTACTGGCAAGGACTGACCATCACCAGGCAAGGGCCTCCGCCCTTGCCTCAGCGCTGGCAACGCGGGCAGTACACGCTCGCCCGCTGCCCCAGCTTCACCTCGCGCAACTCCGTGCCACACACCTTGCACGGCTGCCCGCCGCGACCATAGACGAACAATTCCTGCTGGAAGTACCCCGGCTGCCCATCGCCCCCGATAAAATCGCGCAGGGTGGTGCCCCCTTGCTCGATCGCCGCCGCCAGCACCCGCTTGATCTCGATCGCCAGCTTCAGGTAACGCGCCCGGGAAATCCCGCCCGCCTCCCGGCGTGGGTCGATGCCTGCGGCAAACAGTGCCTCGGTGGCGTAGATGTTGCCCACCCCCACCACCACTGCGTTATCCATGATGAAGGGCTTGACCGCCATCGACCGCCCGCGCGACAGCTGGAACAAGCGCTCGCCGTCAAACAGGTCGGTCAACGGCTCTGGCCCAAGGCGTAGCAGCAGTTCGTGTTTCAGCGGGTCCAGGCTCCACAGCATGGCACCAAAGCGGCGCGGGTCGGTGTAGCGCAGCATCAGCCCCGATTCCAGCTCGATATCGACATGTTCATGCTTGGCCGCCGGTAAACCCAGCTCGACCAGCCGCAGGTTGCCAGACATGCCAAGGTGGCTTATCAACGTGCCGACTTCAGCATTGATCAACAGGTACTTGGCACGCCGCTCAACGCTGACAATGCGCTGCCCCGACAGCCGTACATCCAGGTCTTCCGGGATGGGCCAGCGCAGGCGCCGGTCGCGTACCACCACACGGCTGACGCGTTGGCCTTCCAGGTGCGGCGCAATACCGCGCCGGGTGGTTTCTACTTCTGGCAATTCCGGCATGTGTCAGTGCCCGCCCAGCTCGCGAATGTTCTGCTTGAGGTTTTCGAAATCGTATTCCGACAACCCAATGTAATCGAGCACCAACGGGCCCACCACATTCCACTCATGGTCCACCGCCTGGTTGCCCAGCACCCGGTAGGACGCGCAAATGTGCTCGGCCATCTTCAACACCGCCAGCAGGTTTTTCAGCTGGCTCTGGGTATTGCGCGAACTCTCGTCGCGGAACACGGCCAGGGCGTTATGGTGGTTGGCGATGGCCGCGCTCAGGTGCTCGGGTAGGCGCCAGGACTTGGCAGTGAAATAGCCGACCACAGAATGGTTGGTGTTGAACGTATGGTTTTCAGTATCGACCACGCGCGTATCTTCGCCGGCCTTGGCGTAGGCCTCCTCCAGCACCTCCATGTAGTTGGGGAAGCGCTTGAGCATCAACGGCACGCCGCAGTCATGGAACAGGCCCAGTGTGTACGCCTCGTCCGCTGCCTGGATACCGGTGCGCTTGGCCAGGGTCAGGCAAGTGTTCGCCACGTCCTGCGCGGTATCCCAGAAGCGGTTGAGGGTAACGATGGTCTCGTCGCTCATCTCGCCCTTGATCGACTGGGCGTTGATCAGGTTGATGATCGAACGGCTGCCCAGCAGGTTCACCGCGCGCTGGATCGAGCCGATCTTGTTGGACAGGCCGAAGTGCGGCGAGTTGACCAGTTTGAGCAAGGCGCCGGAGAGGCCCGGGTCCTGGGAAATCAGCTTGGCGATGGTTTCCAGGTCCGGGTCTGGCATGTACTGCTCGAACTGCAGGTCAACCATGATCTGCGGTTGCGGCGGGATGGTGATGCCTTGCAAGGCTTGCTGGATCTGTTCGGCGCTGAGTTCTTGGGACATACGTGCACACTCGTTTAGGACGGGGGATTCTAACCCAGTTGAGTGCGCAAGCGCTTTGTCGCGCCTCGAACAGAAGTGCGGGCCAACAGGTTATACTCCCGCTCTTTTTTCCCGGAGCGACGTCATGTCCCTGCCCAGCCTTCGCCTCAAAGCCAATGCCGACCGCCGTCTGCGCGCCGGCCACCTGTGGGTCTACAGCAACGAAGTCGACGTCAGCGCGACCCCGCTGCAAGGCTTCCAGGCCGGTCAGCAGGCTGTTCTCGAGGCAGCCAATGGCAAGCCTCTGGGGATTGTTGCACTCAGCCCGAACAACCTGATCTGCGCCCGCTTGCTGTCGCGCGACATCAAGCTGCCGCTGGACAAGTCGCTGCTGGTTCACCGCCTGAACGTCGCCCTGTCGCTGCGCGAGCGTCTGTTCGACCAGCCGTGCTACCGCCTGGTCTATGGCGACTCCGACCTGCTGCCGGGCCTGGTAGTCGACCGCTTCTTCGACATCCTCGTGGTGCAGCTGGCCTCGGCCACCATGGAGGCGCACAAGGACGACGTGATCGCCGCCCTGGTTCAGGTGCTCAAGCCAAGCGGCATCCTGTTCAAGAACGACTCCGCCGCGCGTGATGCCGAAGGCTTGCAGCGCTATGTCGAAACCGTCTACGGCGAAGTACCGGACTGGGTGCCGCTGGAAGAGAACGGCGTCAAGTTCGAAGCCCCGGTGCGTGAAGGCCAGAAGACCGGCTGGTTCTACGACCACCGCATGAACCGTGCACGCCTGGCCCCCTATGTAAAAGGCAAGCGTGTACTCGACCTGTTCAGCTACATCGGTGGCTGGGGCGTGCAAGCGGGTGCCTTCGGCGCCAGCGAAGTGTTCTGTGTGGATGCTTCGGGCTTTGCCCTGGATGGCGTGGAGCGCAACGCGGCACTCAACGGCATCAGCGAGAAACTGACCTGCATCGAAGGCGACGTGTTCGAGGCCCTGCGCGAACTGAAGGCCGCCGAAGAGCGCTTCGACGTGATCATTGCCGACCCACCCGCCTTCATCAAGCGCAAGAAAGACCTGAAAAACGGTGAAGCGGCCTACCGCCGCCTCAACGAACAGGCCATGCGCATGCTGAGCAAGGACGGCATCCTGGTCAGCGCCTCGTGCTCGATGCACCTGCCCGAGGACGACCTGCACAACATCCTGTTGACCAGCGCCCGTCACCTGGACCGCAACATGCAGCTGCTCGAGCGCGGCGGCCAAGGCCCGGACCACCCGGTGCACCCGGCCATTGCCGAGACCCGCTACATCAAGAGCATCACCTGCCGGTTGCTGCCTAACAGCTGATTGCGATCGACCGGGGGGCCTTACGCCCCCCGGCACGCTTCAAATGTCCAGAACGTGCGTTGCAATCCCGAAGTACACCAGCACCCCCGCGGCATCGGCAATCGATGTGATCAGTGGCCCGCTGGCTGTCGCTGGGTCGAGCCTGAAGCGACTCAGCAGAAATGGCAGGCTCATGCCGATCAGGCTTCCGACCAGCACGATGATCACCATGCTGCTGGCTACGATCAGGGCAATTTGCAGCCCGCCGCGCAATACTCCCAAGGACGCCACGGCAACAGCCATGGTGCAGCCTAGAGCCAAGGCAACCCCGAACTCCCGGCCCAGCATGCGCCACCAGTCACGCATGGCCACTTCGCCCGTCGCCAGGCCTCGTACCATCAGCGTTGCAGACTGGGCGCCAGCGTTTCCGCCGCTGTCCACCAGCAATGGCAGGAAGAATACCAAGGCGATGTGTGCTGCGATGGTTTCCTCGAAAGCGGCGATACCCGCCCCAGAAAACAGGTTGCCAAATACCAGCAACACCAGCCATAGCACGCGCTTGCGGTAGAGCAGCCCCAAGGTCGCATCCCGCAGGTTGCCAACGTGATTGGTGATCGAGGCGCTCTTGTGGAAGTCCTCGGTCGCCTCACGACGCATCGCGTCCAAGGCCTCTTGGCTCACAGGCTGCCGGGTATTCTTGTCGTTTTGATAGTGCATGAAGTTCTCCAGGCGCCCAACCAGGCGCCCACAGACCTCAGCCTTTAAGACTCAAGCCTTCGACAGCGCTGGCGACGGCGCGCTCAGTGCCAGATAGCAGGTTCGTATGGAACCGGTAACTGGGAAGGTCCATTGAGGGGTATCTCGTGAAGCCGCACATGCGGCGGCCGGATAATAGTTATTCATGGTGGCCAGGTCAGCCCCTTGGGTCATGTTTAGGAAGCGTCCTACAAACGCCGACCGTTAGGCCAAAATCACCGCCTGCACACATCTTCATTCCCTCGCCGCGCCAGCGGTGTAGAATCGGCCTATTCATCGCCAGTCATCCCCGGCGGGTTTATGAGCTCTGGCCAAGCACGCGGCGATCCCGCGCGGTCTTCGGCCTCATCCGTGCCAGTGGCAACCGGCCTGCGGCGCAAAGGACAAGAGAAGCTCACTCCCCTTTTTGTGACCTGATTAAGCCGCCAGGAGTGTTTCATGCCTGATTATCGTTCCAAGACTTCCACCCAAGGCCGCAACATGGCCGGCGCCCGTGCCCTGTGGCGCGCCACCGGGATGAAGGACGAAGACTTCAAGAAACCGATCATCGCCATCGCCAACTCGTTCACCCAGTTCGTCCCGGGCCACGTGCACCTGAAGGACCTGGGCCAGCTGGTTGCCCGCGAGATCGAACGCGCCGGTGGCGTGGCCAAGGAATTCAACACCATCGCGGTCGATGACGGCATCGCCATGGGCCACGACGGCATGCTGTACTCGCTGCCAAGCCGCGAGATCATTGCCGACGCCGTGGAATACATGGTCAACGCCCACTGCGCCGACGCCATCGTGTGCATTTCCAACTGCGACAAGATCACGCCCGGCATGCTGATGGCCGCCCTGCGCCTGAACATCCCGGTGATCTTCGTTTCCGGCGGCCCGATGGAAGCCGGCAAGACCAAACTGGCCAGCCACGGCCTGGACCTGGTCGATGCCATGGTCATCGCCGCCGACTCCACGGCCTCCGACGAGAAAGTCGCCGAATACGAGCGCAGCGCCTGCCCGACCTGCGGTTCGTGCTCCGGCATGTTCACCGCCAACTCGATGAACTGCCTGACCGAAGCACTGGGCCTGGCCCTGCCGGGCAACGGTTCGACCCTGGCCACCCACGCCGACCGCGAGCAGCTGTTCCTCACCGCCGGCCGCACCATCGTCGAGCTGTGCAAGCGCTACTACGGCGAGAACGATGAGTCGGTACTGCCGCGCAGCATCGCCAACTTCAAGGCGTTCGAAAACGCCATGATGCTCGACATCGCCATGGGCGGTTCGACCAACACCATCCTGCACCTGCTGGCCGCCGCCCAGGAAGGCGAGGTGGCATTCGACCTGCGCGACATCGACCGCCTGTCGCGCAAAGTGCCGCAGCTGTGCAAAGTGGCGCCGAACATCCAGAAGTACCACATGGAAGACGTGCACCGCGCCGGCGGCATCTTCAGCATCCTCGGTTCGCTGGCCCGTGGCGGCCTGCTGCACACCGACCTGCCGACCGTGCACAGCCGCAGCATGGAAGAAGCCATCGCCAAATGGGACATCACCCAGACCGATGACGAAGCCGTGCACACCTTCTTCAAGGCCGGCCCTGCCGGGATCCCGACCCAGACCGCGTTCAGCCAGTCGACCCGTTGGGAAACCCTGGATGACGACCGCGAAAACGGCTGCATCCGCAGCTTCGAGCACGCTTATTCGCAAGAAGGCGGCCTGGCCGTGCTGTACGGCAACATCGCCCTCGACGGTTGCGTGGTGAAAACCGCGGGTGTCGACGAGTCGATCCACGTGTTCGAAGGCACCGCGAAAATCTTCGAAAGCCAGGACAGCGCCGTACGCGGCATCCTCGCTGACGAAGTGAAGGCCGGCGACATCGTGATCATCCGTTACGAAGGCCCGAAAGGCGGCCCGGGCATGCAGGAAATGCTGTACCCGACCTCGTACCTGAAGTCCAAAGGCCTGGGCAAGGCTTGCGCCCTGCTCACCGACGGCCGCTTCTCGGGTGGCACTTCGGGCCTGTCGATCGGCCACGCCTCGCCAGAAGCTGCTGCGGGTGGCGCCATCGGCCTGGTGCGTGACGGCGACAAGGTGCTGATCGACATCCCTAACCGTTCGATCAACCTGCTGGTCAGCGACGAAAAGCTGGCCGAACGCCGCGTCGAACAGGACAAGAAGGGCTGGAAGCCTGCCGAAGTACGCCCACGCAAGGTGACCACTGCGCTGAAGGCCTATGCCCTGCTGGCGACCAGTGCCGACAAGGGTGCCGTGCGCAACAAGGCTATGTTGGAAGGCCTGTAAGAAGCGTCTGAAAACACCAACCGGCGCCCCGTGCGCCGGTTTTTTTGCTTTTCCGCTCCCATACTGCCTAAAAGCAGCCTTAGGGGGCAATGGCAGCCATGACTTGGAAAAGCCTGCTGTACAGCGTGACCATAGGGTACGTATGCCTGGTACCCACCTCTACCCAAGGTCAGGAGCGCGCAATGACCGGAGCCATCAGTTTCAGGGGCTCGGTACATGTACCTGGTTGTCGCCATGCCTGGGACGCCGAACAAGGGCGTTTGGTGCTTACTGATTGCCCCAGCGCCATCCCCCCATCAGACGCACCTCCTGCCCACTTGCAAGCCAAGAACATTTTCTCTGGCGAGTATGCCACGGTCATTCATCAAGAGACCCAGGCCGGTCACACGTTCGCCATCCACGACCGCTACGGCAAACGTGTTTCCAGCGGCAGTTATCGAATCACGGTACACGTACCATGAGCCTACTGAATCTGCTCCGGCGTCACGATCACCCAGTTCTTGTCCGCCGTCACCGGCAACCCTTCCTTGGCCTGAGCGGCGGCATTTCTGGCAATCATGCCATTGAGCTGGTCCATGTATTTGGCCTTGCGGTTTATCCACAGGTGGATGCCGCCCTTGCCCACATCCACCCCATGAAACTGCATGTAGCCATCACTGGTTGGCGTGTCGCCGCCCACCAGCACCGGCTTCTTCCATTCATCGATATAGGTGAGGATCGCCGCCTGCTTACCCGCCATCCAGGTGGCCGGGGTCCACAGGTACGGGGTCAGTTCCAGCACTTCGTTGGCCTTGGCGTCATAGTGCCCGGCGCTGATCTGCTTGCGTGCCGTGGTCAGCTGGCCATTGGCGCGGTCCTTGAGCAGCAGGCTCACGCCAATCACGTTTTGCGGCTTCACGTTGTAGCCGTACTTGGGGTCTGACGCGACCATGCGCACCAGCTCTTCCGAAGCCGCCGAGATCACGTACACCTCGATGCCGTTCTCCATCAGCTTGTTGTAAAGCTCGGCCTGGCCCTTGAAGACCTTGGGTGGCTGTACCTCAATAGTCTTGACTTGGTCGCCTTCGTAGTAGGTGCTGGGGATCGGCTTGGTAGAAGCCATCAGCTCATCCACCTGCACCTTCAGCTCCTTCAGGGTAAAGCCCGAGAACACCTGGGCCACCCACGGATAGCAGACCATGTCGTCAACTTCGCACAACCGGTAGTAGTAGCTGAACAGGCTTTCCTTGTGCTCGGCGGTGTCCTTGAACGGCATCAGCTTCAACGACGGGTCGAGCTTGTCGCGGCTCAGCAGGCCCTTGTTCTCCATGAATGGCAGCAGGGCCTCTTCAAGGTCATAGCGGTAACTGGTGTTGTCCATGTCGAACACCGCGTAATTACCTTTGTTGGCATTCGCGGCAATCATGCTGTCGAGCTGCTTGGCTGCTTCTGCAGGCCAATGCTTGAGCTCGGTGGCGAAGGTTTCGATACTGAACAGCAGGGACAGGCCGAGGGCCACGGCTTTAGGGGCGCGCTTCATTTACGAATCTCCTGAAATGACCCGGAAACGCTAGTGCAACATTCCCCGCCAACGGCCCTCGATAACGACCTCCATGCAGCTGCAAACGCCGTGTTCATTGCAACCTGCGACACGCCGTTATTCCATGAACGACTATACACATTCCATTTGGATATAAATTCGTTTGTTTTCAGCCTGTTAGCATTTCCGTTCGCAATCGCTCACAGAGGCGATGCTTCCTTTGCTTTTTTCCGCTGGAGCTTCAATGAACCTGCCGCTGTCTCTTAACCTGCTGGCGTTCCTGGCCCTGTTGCTGGGCCTGGCACAAACCCGCCGAACCGACTGGAGCCTGGCCAAGAAGGTGCTGCTGGGCCTGGTGCTGGGTGTGCTCTTCGGCCTTGCCCTGCACACGGTCTACGGCGCTGGCCACCCGGCGCTCAAGGCCACCATCGCCTGGCTCGACCTGGTCGGCAACGGCTATGTCGGCCTGTTGCAGATGATCGTCATGCCGCTGATCTTCGCCTCGATCCTCAGCGCCGTGGCACGCCTGCACAATGCCTCTTCGCTGGGCCGCATCAGCGTGCTGAGCATCGGCACCCTGCTGCTGACCACCGCCATTGCCGCGCTAATCGGCATCGTGCTGACCAACCTGTTCGGCCTCAGCGCCGAAGGCCTGGTGGCCGGCGCCCAGGAAAGCGCGCGTATGCAGGTTATCCACAGCGACTATGCCGGCAAGGTCGCCGACCTCAACATCCCGCAGCTGCTGCTGTCGTTCATCCCCAGCAACCCGGTGGGTGACCTGGCGCGTGCCAAGCCGACTTCGATCATCAGCGTGGTGATCTTTGCCGTGTTCATCGGCCTGGCGGCCTTGCAGCTGATCAAGGACGATGCCGAGAAAGGCGAACGTGCCCTGTCGGCCATCGACACCCTGCAAGCCTGGGTGATGCGCCTGGTGCGCGTGGTGATGAAACTGACCCCGTATGGCGTGCTGGCGTTGATGACCAAGGTCGTGGCCAGCTCGAACATGGAAGACATCCTCAAGCTGGGTAGCTTCGTGGTGGTGTCGTACCTGGGCCTGGCGCTGATGTTCGTGGTGCACGGCATCATCCTCGCCGCCACTGGCGTGAGCCCGCTGCGCTTCTTCCGCAAGGTGTGGCCGGTGCTGACCTTCGCCTTCACCAGCCGCTCCAGCGCTGCCAGCATTCCGCTGAACATCGAGGCGCAAACCCGTCGCCTGGGCGTGCCGCAATCCATCGCCAGCTTCAGCGCCTCGTTCGGCACCACCATTGGCCAGAACGGTTGCGCCGGCCTCTATCCCGCCATGCTGGCGGTAATGGTGGCGCCGGCGGTAGGCATCGATACCTTCGACCCGCTGTGGATCGCCACCCTGGTGGCCATCGTCACCCTGAGTTCGGCAGGCGTTGCCGGCGTGGGCGGCGGGGCCACCTTTGCTGCATTGATCGTGCTGCCGGCCATGGGCTTGCCGGTGGAGCTGGTGGCGTTGCTGATTTCGGTAGAGCCGCTGATCGACATGGGCCGCACGGCGTTGAACGTGAACGGTTCGATGACGGCGGGCGTGGTCACCAGCCAACTGCTGAAAGAGACCGACAAGTCTGTGCTGGCGGGCGATGAGCATGCCGAGTTGAGCCATACCTGACGGATCACCCGGGGCTGCCATACAGCCCCAATATCCCGTAACGCAATGGCATGGGACGCGGGCAACAGGCGGCTGGCAGCATCGCTATACTGCTAGCTCGCCTTAGCGAACACTCCAAGGGAAAGGCAACACCATGCCCCAGTACGACATGACCCAGGCCGAAGCCGAAAAGCTCCGCATTGAGGTGGCCAAGATCCGCGTCGAAGTCGACAAACTGATGGCCGAGACACGCAAGCTGAATGCCGAGGCCGTCAAGATGACCCGCGAAACCTTCTGGTACCCGGTTGCCATCGCCGTCGGTTTCGTCACCACCGTGGCGACTGTCACCGCACTGATCATCAAGCTGCTCACCTGAGCATCACCGCTCACCTTGCGCTGCTTGCCGGCGATGGGCTGCACAGCAGCCCCGGTAATATCAAACCTTGTCCCAGACCTCGAAGTGATAGGCAGGTTTACCTTCTTCAGCCTGCGCCTCACTCGACGCCAGCTTCCACTGCCCCTCATCAAACGCAGGGAACCAGGCATCCCCTTCCGGCGCCATTTCCACCCGCGTCAGGTACATGCGGCTGACCAGCCCTTTCTCCAGCGCCTGCCCATACAGCTGCGCCCCGCCAATCAGCATCAGCTCATCAACGCCTTGCTCGCGCGCCCACTGTTCAGCCCGCACCAGCGCCTCCTCCAGCGACGCGAACACCTCGGCGCCTGCCAGCTCAAGCCCCGGCTGGCGGCTGACGACGATGTTCAACCGCCCGGGCAGTGGCCGCCCCAGCGAGTCCCAGGTCTTGCGCCCCATGACGATCGGCTTGCCCAGGGTGGTGGCCTTGAAGTATTTGAAATCCCCCGGCAAATGCCAGGGCATGGAGTTGTCGATGCCGATCACGCGGTTTTCAGCGTATGCCGCGATCAGGCTGAGGGGGAGTGATGTATTCATGCCGGCGAGGATAGCACCGGGCGTGTGGGTTATGCTTCTGCCCTGACCTGTGCAATGGAAGACCTTGTGACTGCACCCACTTCACTGGACAAGCGCTGGCTCACCGAAGCGGTACGCCTGCGTGAAGAACATGCCGGCCCTCTGGAAGACCAGGAGGCCAACCGCCGCGCCCGCCAACTGGGCGGCGACCTGGCGGCCCGTATCGAAACCCGTGCGCTGTGCCTGGCCGAACGCGACGGCATGACTGTCGCCTTGCACCACTGGAAACAGGGTGCGCGCCTGGCGCTGCTGCCCTTGTTGCTGCTGGCCGTGCTCAGCGGCGCAGGCATGGCGCTGGCCGCCCTGGGCGATGGGCAACGGCCGGTCAACGTATTCTGGGCCTTGGGCAGCCTGCTCGGGCTGAACCTGCTGATGCTGCTGGGCTGGGCCGTCGGCTTTGCCATCAGTGGAAACCACGGCACGGGGCTGGGCCGCCTGTGGTTATGGCTTAGCGAACGCTTTGCCCGCGATGCCAAGGCCGCGCACTTGGCACCTGCGCTGCTGGTGCTGCTGCAACGCCAGCGCCTCAACCGCTGGTTGCTCGGCCTGCTGGTACACGGCCTGTGGCTGCTGGCGATGCTCACCGCCCTGGGCATGCTCCTGGCCTTGCTGGCTACCCGGCGTTATGGCTTTGTCTGGGAAACCACGCTGCTTGCCGCCGACCCGTTCATCCACCTGACCCAAGCCCTGGGCGCCCTGCCCTCGCTGCTGGGCTTTGCCATACCCGACGAGGCCATGATCCGCGCCAGCGGCGACACCTTGCCCGCGCTGGATCTGGCCCGCCAGGCCTGGGCCAGCTGGCTACTCGGCGTAGTGCTGGTGTATGGCCTGCTGCCGCGCTTGCTGCTGGCCGCGTTGTGCCTGTGGCGCTGGCGCCAGGGCCGCGAGCGCCTGACGCTGGACCTCAGCCTGCCCGGCTACGCGCACCTGCGAGATGCGCTGATGCCCCGCAGCGAGCGCATCGGCGTGCAGGACGCAGCCCCCGAGGCTTTGCCACAGTTTGCTGCCGGCCAGCTGGAAAGCGGCAGCAGCGGTGCCCTGCTGGTCGGCCTGGAACTGGACGACCAGCGCCCCTGGCCGCCCGCCCTGCCCAAAAACGTGACCGATGCCGGTGTGCTCGACAGCCGTGAATCGCGCAACCGCCTGCTTGAACAACTTAGCCGCTTCCCGCCTGCTCGCCTGGCCATCGCCTGCGACCCACGGCGCTCACCCGACCGCGGCAGCCTGGCGCTACTCGCCGAACTGGCGCGCAATGCCGGTGCGACCCGAATCTGGCTATTACAGGCCTCGCCTGGTCAGGCTCTCGATGCCCAGCGCCTGGGTGACTGGCACGAAGCCCTCGACCGCCTTGGCCTGGCACACGCCGACACCTCGCCCTTGACCTGGCTGGAGCATGGCCATGACTGAGCCGCTGAAACTGGCCGTGGTCGGCCACACCAACGTCGGCAAGACCTCGCTGCTGCGTACCCTCACCCGTGACGTCGGCTTTGGCGAAGTCTCCCACCGCCCCAGCACCACCCGCCATGTGGAAGGTGCGCGCCTGTCGGTGGACGGCGAACCCTTGCTGGAGCTGTACGACACACCGGGCCTGGAAGATGCCATCGCCTTGCTCGACTACCTCGAACGCCTGGAGCGCCCGGGCGAGCGCCTGGACGGCCCGGCCCGCCTGGAGCGCTTCCTGCAGGGCAGCGAGGCACGCCAGCGTTTCGAGCAGGAGGCCAAGGTGCTACGCCAGCTGCTGGCCAGCAATGCCGGCCTGTACGTGATCGATGCGCGTGAGCCGGTGTTGGCCAAATACCGCGACGAGTTGGAAGTGCTGGCCAGCTGCGGCAAGCCGTTGCTGCCAGTGCTCAACTTCGTCGCCAGCCACCAGCACCGCGAGCCGCAATGGCGTGAAGCCCTTGCCCGGCTTGGGCTTCACGCGTTGGTGCGGTTCGACAGCGTGGCCCCGCCTGAGGATGGCGAGCGGCGTTTGTACGAGAGCCTGGCCCTGTTGCTGGAAGACGCTCGCCCTGCCCTGCAGCGGCTGATCGACGACCAGCAGGCGCAGCGCCTGGCGCGCCAGCACAGCGGCAAGCGCCTGATCGCCGAGCTGCTGCTGGACTGCGCCGCCTGCCGGCGCAGCGTCGAGGCAGAACCGGCTGCCGAGGCCAGGGCCATCGAAGCATTGCGCCAGGACGTGCGCCAGCGGGAACAGCGCTGCGTCGAGGCGTTGCTCAAGCTGTATGCCTTCCGCCGCGAAGATGCCCATGCCAGCGACCTGCCTTTGCTGGATGGCCGCTGGGGTGACGACCTGTTCAACCCCGAAACCCTGAAGCTGCTGGGCGTGCGCCTGGGCAGTGGTGTGGCGGCCGGGGCGGCCGCCGGTGCCGGGGTTGATTTGCTGGTTGGCGGCCTTACCCTCGGTGCAGCGGCCTTGGCAGGTGCAATTGCCGGTGGCGCGCTGCAGACCGCGCGCAACTATGGGTCGCGGTTGATGGGCAAGCTTAAGGGCAAGCGCGAGCTGACCGTGGACGACACGGTATTGCGCTTGCTGGCCTTGCGTCAGCAGCAGTTGATGGTTGCGCTGGACAACCGTGGGCATGCGGCGCAGGACAGCATTCGGCTGGGAGAGCTGGATGAGAAGACGTGGCGTGAAGGCAAGTTGCCAGAGGCGCTGGTCAAGGCGCGGGCACATCCGCAGTGGTCCACCCTTAATCCAGGGGCGAAGCTGAATCAGGCTGAACGGCAGGAACAGCTAGAGGCGTTGGTTTCTCAGTTTTGAGTAAACAGGTCTGGCCTCTTCGCGGGTAAACCCGCTCCCACAGGGATAGCGCAAAGCCCAGTTCCTGCGCAGTACTTGTGGGAGCGGGTTTACCCGCGAAGAGGCCAGACCTGCAAAGTGAAGTGCTACTGCTGGGCCACCTTCTCCGACTTACCGTCATAGCGCTTGCGCCATTCAGCCAGAATCTGGTCGCGATTCTTCGAGGCCCAGGCAAAGTCGTTCTTGATCAGGCGCTGCTCATAGTCCGCAGGCAACTCGGTCTGCGGTTTGGCAATGCCCGGCGCCGCCAGCACCGCGAAGTTCTCCTTGTACAGCTCCATGGCTGCGGGGCTTGCCGAAAAATCGGCCAGACGCTTGGCCGCATTCGCCTTGGGCGAGCCCTTGATCACCGCAGTCGCCTCGATCTCCCAACCCAGGCCTTCCTTCGGCAGCACGATGTCCAGCGGCGCGCCCTGGCGCTTGAGCTGCACGGCCGGGTATTCGAACGAGATACCGATCGGGAACTCGCCCGCTGCCGCCAGCTTGCATGGCTTGGAGCCAGAGTGAACGTACTGCCCGATGTTCTGGTGCAGCGCGTCCATGTAGGCCCAGCCCTGTGGCTCACCGAAGGTCTGCAACCAGGCGCTCACGTCGAGGAAGCCGGTGCCGGACGAGGCCGGGTTGGGCATGACGATCTTGCCCTTGTACTCCGGCTTGGTCAGGTCCTGCCAGCTCACCGGTTTGCTCAGGCCCTGCTTCTCGGCCTCGACGGTATTGAAGCAGATGGTCGCGGCCCACACGTCCATGCCCACCCAGGCCGGTGGGTTGGCGGCATCGCGGTAGTTGGCTGCGATCTTGCCCAGGTCTTTTGGCGCGTAGGCTTCAAGCATGCCGTTCTGGTCGAGAACGGCCAGGCTGGACGCCGCCAGGCCCCACACGGCGTCAGCTTGCGGGCGGTCTTTCTCGGCCAGCAGCTTGGCGGTGATGATGCCGGTGGAGTCGCGTACCCACTTGATCTCGATGTCCGGGTTGGCCTTTTCGAAGGCCTGCTTGTAGCTCTTCAGTTGTTCTGCTTCCAGGGCGGTGTAGACCGTCAACTGGGTACCGGCGGCCGAAGCCTGTAGGCTGAACACGGCAGAAACGGCAGCGGCAAGTGCAAGGTGCTTGTACATGGGTAGGTTCCTTACAGGTCAGACGGTCGCGGCGCGTTGGCGCCAGGCTTGGGAGCGGCGCAGCAGGCCGCGTGAGGCTGCGGCCAGCAGCAGTGAAGCGCCGGCACTGGTCAGCAAAATCAGGGTGGACATGGCAGCAGCACCGCCCACGTTACCGGCGTCGTCCATGTTCAGCACGGCGACGGCAGCCAGAATGGTGTCGGGGCTGTACAGGAAGATCGCCGCCGACACGGTGGTCATGGCCGACACGAACAGGTAGCGGATGATATCCAGCAGTGCCGGCAGGCAAATCGGCACGGTCACCCGCACGAAGTGCTTGTACAGCGGTGCCTTCAGCGACAGCGCGGCGGCCTCGAACTCGCCGTCGAGCTGCCGCAGTGCCGTGGTTGCGGTCATCTGCGCGGTGGTCAGGTAGTGCGCAATGGTGCACACCACCAGCAGCCCCATGCCGCCATACAGCACATGCAGCGGGTTGCCGTTCAGGTTGAAGAAGAAGACGTAGCCCAGACCCAGCACCAGGCCAGGTACAGCCATGGGGATGAAACTGAGCAGGCGCAGCATCTGGTTGAGCAGGCGCTGACCTTGGGTTTTCTCCATCAGGTAAGCACCGGTGAAGATCACGATGCTGCCGATCAGCGCGGTGCCAATGGCCATGGTCACGCTGTTGCGATAAGCCAGCCAGCCGCCACCTGCGGTATCTTCGAACATGTAATGGCGCAGCGACAACGACAGGTTGTACGGCCAGAAGGTGACCAGCGAGGAATACACCGCCATGCCGATCACCAGCAGCAACGCCGCGCACACCAGCAGCACGATGGCCAGGAAGCAGGCATCTCGGCTGCGCGATGGCTTGGGCTCGAACACCTGGGCACGACCGCTCATGGCTTCGCCCTGGCGCCGACGCAGCCAGGCATCGACCGTGAAGCTGAACAGCGCCGGGAGCAGCAGGACCATGCCAATCAACGCGCCACGGCCGAACTGTTGCTGGCCCACCACCGCCTTGTAGGCCTCCAGCGCCAGTACCTGATAGTCACCACCGACCACGACCGGAACACCGAAGTCGGTGATGGTCAGGGTGAACACCAGGCAGAACGCCGCGAATACCGCTTGCCGCGTGGCTGGCCAGGTGATGCTGGTAAATGCCCGGCACGGGCCGGCCCCCATGCTGGAGGCCGCATCGAACAACCGGGCATCGGCCAACGACAGCGCCGACAGCAGGATCATCAGCGCATGCGGGAAGGTGTAGATCGCCTCGCCCAGCACGATGCCCCAGAAGCCATAGATGTTGTCGCTGAGCAACCCGCGCAGCAGCCCCTGGTTACCAAACAGGTAGACCAGCGCGATGGCCGGCAGCATCGACGGCGCCAGCAGCGGCAGCAGGGAAATCCCCCGCCACACGCCCTTGGCCGGAATCCGCGTGCGTTGCAGCGCATAGGCGAACAGGTACGCCAGCGGCACCACGATGGCCGCCACGGTGAACGCCACCGACAGGCTGTTGCCCAGCAACCAGTGGAAATTGTCGCTGGCGAACAGTTCGTGGGCTGCCAGCAGGCCGCCACCCTGGTCCGCGTCAGCGCTGAAGCCACGCCAGAAGATCGCCAGCAGTGGCATCAGCACAGCCAGCACCAGAAGGATCAGCAGCAGGCTCTTGCCGCCGACCACGAACAACCGGTCACCCAGGGCGACGCCAGCACGTGGCGCGGCGTTGGCCTGGCTCAGCGGCAGGGACATTGGCGCGGCCATCTCAGGCAAACACCTGCAGCCTCTGCGGCGGCAGGGCCACCCAGATGTCCTGCGAGCCCAGGCGCGGTATGGCCTCGGGGGCCAGTTCAGCCAGCAGGGCATGGCCAGGCAGGGCTTTGAGTTCGAAGCTCATGCGGCAGCGGTTACCCAGGAACGTAATCTCGCGGACCATGGCCGGGAACAGGTTTTCCTCGTGCACCACCGGGTTGACCGTGATTGCCTCCGGGCGGCAGAACAACCGGCCGCTGCTGGCCTGTGCCGAACCCGGCGCCAGACGCATGCTCATGGCGCCGACCTGGGCATGGCTGTCATCGTTGCGCTGGAACGGCAGCCAGTTGCCCTGGCCAACGAACTCGGCGACGAACGGTGTGGCCGGCTGGTCGTAGATTTCCTGTGGGGTGGCGTACTGCTCAACCTGGCCGTTGTTCATCACCGCAATACGGTCAGCCATCAGCATGGCCTCGTCCTGATTGTGGGTGACCATCAAGGTGGTAATGCCCAGTTGGCGTTGCAGCTGGCGCAGTTCGGTGCACAAGTGCTCGCGCACCCGTGCGTCCAGCGCCGACATGGGCTCATCGAGCAGCAACAGCGAGGGGGACGGTGCCAGCGCACGGGCCAGGGCCACGCGTTGCTGCTGGCCACCGGAAAGCTGGCCGGGGTACTTCTTCTCGCTGCCAGAAAGGCCCACCAGTTCAAGCATTTCAGCCACCCGCTGACGGGCCTGCTCGCGGCCACTGCCAGTCAGGCCGTAGGCAATGTTGGCCTCGACGGTGAGGTTGGGGAACAGCGCATAGGACTGGAACAGGATGCCGTAATCACGGGCCTGGGGCGGCAGTTCGGAGATATCGCGCTCGCCGATGTACAGCGTGCCGCGGTCCTGGCGCTCCAGGCCGGCGATGCAGCGCAGCAGCGTGGTCTTGCCACAGCCGGACGGGCCGAGCAGGCACACCAGCTCGCCGGCGGCGATGTCCAGCGAGACATCGTTGAGCGCCGTAAAGGCACCGAAGCGCTTGTGGATGTTGCGCACTTTCATTTGTGCGCCGGGGGTGGCGTGGTTCATGGCAGGGCCTCATCGAAGAGATGGGGGCCATGCTAGGCAGGCTGTGCGAAGGTTCTGTGGCTTTAAGGCAAAAGCAAGTGATA
The DNA here is from genome assembly GCF_001320605.1 of Pseudomonas sp. NBRC 111133. Taxonomy (NCBI): domain Bacteria; kingdom Pseudomonadati; phylum Pseudomonadota; class Gammaproteobacteria; order Pseudomonadales; family Pseudomonadaceae; genus Pseudomonas; species Pseudomonas sp. NBRC 111133. The sequence goes on from NZ_BCBJ01000033.1 coordinate 99,714, forward strand.
GTGGTATTGGCAGATTTTGTATTGGCCCTCAAAGGCCTCTTCGCGGGTAAACCCGCGAAGAAGCCCACACCGATCTAGAAATGCGAACCAGCCACTTCCTGCGCCACGCCCAGGAATGCAGCTGGCAACCGGGCCTGGCGCCGCTCCTTCAGGCAATACAAATACTCATGCATCACCGGCGCATCCTCCAGCGCCAGCACCCGTAATTCAGGGTTATGCGGCACCTCATGCCGGGCAATCACGCTGATACCGATATTGCGCAGCACCGCCTCGCGGATCGACTCACGGCTGCCGATTTCCAGCAAAGCCCCGGCCTTCACCCCGGCCTCCTGCAGCATCTGCTCGGTCAGCTTGCGCGTGGTCGAGCCCTTCTCGCGCATCAGCAGGCAATGCCCGGCCAAGACGTCGATGGACACCGCCTGGCGGTGGGCCAACGGGTGGTTGCGGTGCACCGCCACAACCAATGGATCCGTGCCCAGGACCCGCCGCACCAACCGGGCATCCTCCACGAGCTGCGACGAAGCGGCGATGTCCACCCGGTAGTCTTCAAGCATTTCCAGCACTTGCTGCGAGTTGCCGATCTCCACCGCCACTTCCACCTGCGGAAGCCGTTCGCGGTAGATCTTCACCAGGTCGAGGATGTAGTAAGGCGCCGTGGCGGCAATGCGCAGGGTGCCTTGGGCCTGGCCGCTGTTGCGCAGTTCGAACTCGATGTCCGCCTCTTGCTGCAACAGCGCCTTGACCATCGGCAGCAGGCGCACGCCCTCTTCACTCAACACCAGGCGCCGCCCGCCACGGTAGAACAGCTCGACCGCGTACTGGCTTTCCAGGTTGCGGATCTGCGTGGTCACCGTGGGCTGGCTGAGCCCGAGCTTCTTCGCCGCCAGGGTGATGCTGCCCAGGCGGGCCACCATGTAGAAGGCTTTCAGCTCCGAACTCAGCATGCACGTCCTCTATTTGCGCAGCAGGCGCAAGCCGTTGAACACCACCAGCAGGCTCACGCCCATGTCAGCGAACACCGCCATCCACATGGTGGCCATGCCAGCGAAGGTGATCGCCAGGAATATTGCCTTGATGCCCAACGCCAGAACGATGTTCTGCATGAGGATCGCCGCACTTTGGCGCGACAGCCTGACGAAGGCCGGGATTTTGCGCAAGTCGTCGTCCATCAACGCTACATCGGCAGTCTCGATGGCGGTGTCGGTGCCAGCCGCCGCCATTGCAAAGCCGATTTCGGCACGGGCCAGGGCCGGGGCGTCGTTGATGCCGTCACCCACCATACCCACCCGATGGCCTTGGGCGTAAAGGGCTTCGATGGTTTTCAGCTTGTCGGCCGGCAGCAGGTTACCCTCGGCGCGGTCGATACCCACCACGCCGGCGATGGCCTGCGCGGTATGCGGATTGTCGCCGGTCAGCATGACAGTCTTGATACCCAGCTCATGCAGTTCGGCGATGGCCTGGCGGCTGCTGTCCTTGACCGTATCGGCCACCGCGAACAGCGCCAGCGGGCCAGAGCGGTCGAGCAGTAAAACCACTGTTTTGCCCTGACGCTCCAGTGCATCCAGCTGGGCTTCCAGCGCGGGCGAGCACAGCCCCAGTTCTTCGACCAGGCGGTGATTGCCCAAGTGGTAAACCTCACCGGCAATGGTGCCACGCACGCCGCGACCGGCCAGGGCAGCGAAGTCATCCACTTCGCTCAAGACCAGGCCTTGCGCCTTGCCGAACTGGGCAATGGCGCGGGACACCGGGTGATCCGAGCGCTCACCCAGGCTGGCGGCCAGGGCTTGTGCGCGGCCTCCGAACAGCGGCTCCAGCACCTTGGCGTCGGTCTGCACAGGCTTGCCGTGGGTAATGGTGCCGGTCTTGTCCAGAGCCAGGAAGTCCAGGTGGCGACCGCCCTCCAGGTAAACACCGCCCTTGATCAGGATGCCTTTGCGCGCCGCAGCGGCCAGGCCGCTGACGATGGTCACTGGGGTCGAGATCACCAGGGCGCACGGGCACGCGACCACCAGCAGCACCAAGGCGCGGTAGATCCAGTCGAACCACGCACCGGCCATGAACAGCGGCGGAATCACCGCCACGGCCAGGGCGATGGCGAATACCACCGGGGTGTAGATGCGCGAGAACCGGTCGACGAAGCGCTGGGTCGGCGCCCGCGCGCCTTGCGCTTCCTCCACGGCCTTGATGATTCGCGCCAGGGTCGATTGCCCGGCGGCGGCAGTAACGCGAAACTCCAGCGCCCCCGCCTGGTTGATGGTACCGGCGAACAGCTTGTCGCCCACCGCTTTCTCTACAGGCAGGCTTTCGCCGGTGATCGGCGCCTGATCGACGCTGGATTGGCCGCTGGTCACTTCACCATCCAGGCCAATGCGCTCACCAGGGCGTACCCGCACCAAGGCGCCGAGGGCCACTTCACGCACCTCTACCTCGCGCCACTGGCCGTCGGCCTGCTGCACCGTGGCCATGTCCGGGGTCAGCTGCATCAGCCCGCCGATGGCATTGCGTGCGCGGTCCAGCGAGCGCGCTTCGATCAGCTCGGCGACGGTGAACAGCACCATCACCATGGCCGCTTCCGGCCACTGGCCGATCAGCACGGCGCCGGTCACGGCGATGCTCATCAGCGCATTGATGTTGAGGTTGCGGTTCTTCAGGGCGATCCAGCCCTTTTTATAGGTACCCAAGCCGCAGCCAGCAATGGCCGCCAGCGCCAATGCCGCCACCACCCATTCAGGCGCCAACGCACCAAAGTGCACGACTTCGGCGGCGATCGCGGCAATGCCCGACAAGGCCAGCGGCCACCAGCGGGTCTTGGCCGGTTGCGGTGCAGCGGCTGTGCCGTCATCTTCGGCACCAAGCGGCTCGGCCTTCATCCCCAGGCTGTCGATGGCCCGTTCGATATCGCCGGTGCCGTTCAAGGTATGGCGCACGCCAAGCACGCGGTTGATCAGGTTGAATTCCAGCTGCTCGATCCCGGCCAGCTTGCCCAGCTTGTCCTGGATCAGGGTCTGCTCGGTGGGGCAGTCCATGGCCTCGATACGGAAACGACTGAGCTGCGCCTGAGCACTGGCCGTTTCGGTCACTTGCACCCGAGACGGCGCGGCTTTGGAAGCGCAGCAGCTGTGCCCGTGGGCGGCATGGCCATGGTCGTCATCGCCATGGGCGTGATCGTGCGGGTGCTTGTGTTCGTGGCTGACAGGCTGGTTCATGGGGTCATCCTTAAATTGAGCCTGTTGCCAAGTGAACACCCTGTAGCCACTATAGGGTCAAGCCATTTGCTGGAGATTTCGTGATGAAGATCGGAGAACTGGCCAAAGCCACAGACTGCGCGGTGGAAACCATCCGCTACTACGAGCGTGAAAACCTTTTGCCCGAGCCTGCGCGCACCGAAGGCAACTACCGGCTGTATACCCAGGCCCACGTCGAGCGGCTGACCTTCATCCGCAACTGCCGCACCCTGGACATGACCCTGGACGAAATCCGCAGCCTGTTGCGGCTGCGCGACAGCCCGGATGACTCATGCGGCAGCGTCAATGCGCTGATCGACGAGCATATCGAGCATGTGCAGGCGCGGATCGATGGCTTGGTGGCGTTGCAGGAGCAGCTGGTGGAGCTGCGGCGGCGCTGCAATGCGCAGGGGAGTGAGTGCGCGATCTTGCAGCAACTGGAGACGAACGGGGCGGTATCGGTGCCGGATACCGAGCATTCGCATGTAGGGCGAAGCCACGGGCATTGACCTGAAAGCATTCGCGGGCAAGACCGCTCCCACAGGTACAGCGCAGCCTTCAACTGCGGCGCGGTCCCTGTGGGAGCGGGTTTACCCGCGAAGAGGCCAGTTCAGGCAGTAAAGATCTTTCAGACCGCCATCGGCGCCGTCATCGGCGCATGGTGCTCATACCCTTCAAGCCAGAAATCACTCGGCTCGATCTTTTCCAGCCACTCCGGCTCATACTTGCCGGTCTCGGCAAACGCCGGCACGCGATCACTGATCACCAGCTTCGGCGCCTCCAGCGGCTCGCGCTTGAGTTGCTCGTTCAGCATGTCCAGGTGGTTTTCATACACATGGGCATCGCCGATGAAGTAGGTGAACCAGCGCGGGGTATACCCGGTCAGGCGGCCGAACAGCGACAGCAGCGCCGCGCCTTCGGTGAGGTTGAACGGCGTGCCCAGGCCCAGGTCGTTGGAGCGGATGTAAAGGGTCAGGGAGATTTCCCTGGTCTCTACATTCGGGTGGAACTGGTACAGCAGGTGGCACGGCGGCAGGGCCATTTCGTCCAGCTGCGCGCAGTTCCAGCCGTGGAACAGGATGCGGCGGCTGCCTGGGTCGTTGGCGATGGTGTCCAAGCACTGGCGCACCTGGTCGATGGCCTTGTACAGGATGACGAACGCGACGCCGTCCTCTTCGTCCTGAGCAATGCGACGGAAGCCTGCCTTTTCGGCCATTTCGATGGCCGCCGGGTTGCTCAGCGGGATGCGTTTGTAGCCCGGCCACTGGCGCCATTGCACGCCGTAGATCTCGCCCAGGTCGTCATGGCCCTGGCGGAACGGGTTGGCCAGCCACTGGGCGTTCTCGTTGGCGTTCTGGTCCCACACCTTGCAGCCCAGCTCGCGGAATTCACCGGCGTTCTTCACGCCACGCAGGAAACCGACCATTTCGCCAATCGCCGACTTGAACGCAAGCTTGCGCGTGGTGATGGCCGGAAAGCCCTTCTGCAGGTCGAAGCGCAGCATCGCGCCCGGCAGGCTGATGGTGCGGATGCCGGTGCGGTTTTCCTGCAGCGTGCCGTTGTCGATAACGTCGCGGACCAGGTCCAGATACTGTTTCATGGCTTACCTGTAGCAAAAACGGCAGGGGGATCGCCCCTGCCGTGGGATTAATCAGGCGGGTTTCGCCGTGGGCTTGCGATTATAAGCCCACCAGATCAGGCCGAGGCCAGCCAGGATCATCGGCACGCACAGAATCTGACCCATGGTCAGCCAGCCCCAGGCAATGTAACCCAGCTGGGCATCCGGTACGCGGACGAATTCGACGATGAAGCGGAAGATGCCGTAGAACAACGCGAACATGCCCGATACCGCCATGGTCGGCCGTGGCTTGCGCGAGAACAGCCAGAGGATGACGAACAGCGCCACACCCTCAAGGGCGAACTGGTAGAGCTGCGACGGGTGGCGCGGCAACTGCGCCGGGTCGCTGAACGGCGGGAAAATCATCGCCCATGGCACGTCGGTAGGCTTGCCCCACAGTTCGGCGTTGATGAAGTTACCGATACGCCCGGCGCCCAGGCCGATCGGCACCAGTGGGGCGACGAAATCCATCAGTTCGAAGAACGACTTGTTGTTGCGCTTGCCAAACCACAAGGCCGCCAGCATTACGCCAATGAAGCCGCCATGGAACGACATGCCGCCCTTCCACACCTCGAAGATCAGCGTCGGGTTGGCCAGGTACTGGTGCAGGTCATAGAACAGCACATAGCCCAATCGCCCGCCGACAATTACCCCCATCGACAGCCAAAACACCAGGTCGGACAGCTTCTCACGCGACCAGGTAGGGTCAAAGCGGTTCAGCCGGCGCGAGGCCAGCAGCCAGGCGCCGCCGATGCCGATCAGGTACATCAGGCCGTACCAGTGGATTTTCAACGGCCCGAGGGCCACGGCCACGGGGTCTATCTGCGGGTAAGGCAGCATGGAACTTCCTCTCGATTCAAATCAAAAAGCTGAGGCCGACACAGAACAGCAGTGCTGCGAACAGGCGCTTCAACAAACGGGGCGACAGCTTGTGCGCCAGGCGCGCGCCAAAGCGGGCGAAAAACATGCTGGTCACGGCAATGCCG
>NZ_BCBJ01000034.1:0-36570 GCF_001320605.1 Pseudomonas sp. NBRC 111133
CCGGCAGGTACACGTAGCCCAGGCTATGGGGTGGCAGGTGCTCTTCGTGCCAGCCCAGTAGCATGAAGCTCAAGGCACTGGCCACGGCAATCGGCAGGCCACAGGCCGAGGACGTGGCCACTGCCTGCTGCATGGGCAGGCTGCGCCAAGTCAGGAACGGCACGGTCAGCGAACCGCCGCCAATGCCGAAAATGGCCGAGGCCCAGCCAATCACCCCGCCCGCGCCGATCAACGCGGGCTTGCCGGGGATGCCACGGCTGGCCTTGGGCTTGAGGTCCAGGGCCATCTGCGCGGCGATGACCAGGGCAAACACGCCGATGATCTTCTGCAGCAGCGGGCCCTGGATCAGCGAGGCCGTCTTGGCACCGATGCCGGCGCCAATGAGGATGCCGAGGGTCATCCAGGCGAAGATCGGCCATTGCACGGCACCTTTGCGCTGGTGCTCGAGCACGGCGTTGATCGAGGTAAAGACGATGGTGGCCAGCGACGTGCCGACGGCCAGGTGGGTCAGCACCGAGGCATCGAAGCCCTGCAAGGTGAAGCTGAACACCAGCACCGGCACGATGATGATGCCGCCGCCCACGCCAAACAGCCCGGCCAGCACACCGGCACAGGCGCCCAACAGCAGATAGAGCACGAATTCCATTCGGCTTCCCCAGCAAAACAATCCGGCATGGTAACGGAAGCCGGGCTCAGGGCTCTAGTGAACTCTGTGACAGGATGGATCCGCCCCGCCGCTGTGGGTACAGTGGCATAAAACACAGAGGCCCGACCAATGTGCCTGATCGTATTCGCCTGGCGGCCGGGGCATGCCCTGCCGCTGATCGTCGCGGCCAACCGCGACGAGTTCTATGCCCGCCCCACCCAGGCCTTGGCGGCCTGGGAGGATGCCCTCGGCGTGCATGCCGGCCGCGACCTGGAAGCCGGTGGCACCTGGCTGGGCGTGGGGCCGCAGGGGCGCTTTGCCGCGTTGACCAATATCCGTGACCCGGGTCAGGCGGTGGGGCCGCGCTCACGGGGCGAGCTGGTGGCGGCGTATCTGAAAGGCGACTTGGGGGTCGAGGCTTACCTGGACCAGGTGGCCAGCCGCAATGGGCAGTATTCGGGGTTCAACCTGTTGGTGGGCGATGGGCAGCAGCTGGGTTACCTGCATGCCCGGGATGCCACGCCGCGCCTGCTGGAGGCGGGGGTTTACGGGCTTTCCAATGCCGGGCTGGACACGCCGTGGCCGAAGTTGGTGAAGGCGCGCCGTGGGCTGGAAGGATTGCTGGAAATGCCGGAACCGCACCGGTTGCTGGCGTTGCTGGCAGATAACGAGCCTGCGGCGGATGGTGATCTACCTGAGACAGGCGTTGGGGTAGCGACCGAGAAGTTGCTGTCGAGTGTGTTTATTGCCAGCCAGAATTATGGGACGCGGGCCAGTACGGTGCTGATTGTGGATGATCAGGGACGAAGGCAGCTGGTTGAGCGCAGCTTCGGACCATTTGGTGGGCACTTGGGGGAAGTTGAGGTGTTTGTCTGATTATTTGATGCTGCCTGCGCGGGCCTCTTCGCGGGTTTACCCGCGAAAGGGCCGGAACAGGCAACCTCACATTCAAAGTGTTTTATTGGCCCCAGGCCCAATCATCCGCGCCAACCCAAGGTTCTTCAGCGCCAGCTGCAGCGAGCTGTGGATAACCTGCGGGTTGTCATGGCTCAAGGCTTCAGCCAACAGCTCCTTGGCCTTACCCATGTTCACCTGGCGCAGCATCCACTTCACTTTCGGCAGGTTGGTGGCGTTCATCGACAAGCTGTCGAAACCCATGGCCATCAACAGGATCGCCGCCGCCGGGTCACCGGCCATCTCACCGCAGATGCTCACCGGCTTGCCTTCGCCATGGGCGTCGCGCACTACCGTGTTCAACGCTTGCAGCACCGCCGGGTGCAGGTAGTCGTAAAGGTCGGCAACCCGTGGGTTGTTGCGGTCCACCGCCAGCAGGTACTGGGTCAGGTCGTTGGACCCCACCGACAGGAAGTCCACCTGCCGCGCCAGTTCCTTGGTCTGGTACACCGCCGCTGGAATTTCCACCATCACGCCCACCGGCGGCATCGGCACATCGGTGCCTTCGTCACGCACCTCACCCCAGGCGCGGTGGATCAGGTGCAGGGCTTCTTCCAGCTCGTGGATGCCGGAGATCATCGGCAGCAGAATGCGCAGGTTGTTCAGGCCCTCGCTGGCCTTGAGCATGGCGCGGGTCTGCACCAGGAAGATTTCCGGGTGGTCGAGGGTGACGCGGATGCCGCGCCAGCCGAGGAAGGGGTTTTCTTCCTTGATCGGGAAGTACGAGAGTGCCTTGTCACCGCCAATGTCCAGGGTGCGCATGGTCACCGGCAGCGGGTGGAAGGCCGCCAGCTGCTCGCGGTAGATGGCCAGCTGCTCCTTCTCGCTGGGGAAGCGCTGGTTGATCATGAACGGCACTTCGGTACGGTACAAACCAACCCCTTCGGCGCCACGCTGCTGGGCACGGGCCACGTCGGCCAGCAAGCCGGTGTTGACCCACAGCGGCATGCGGTGGCCGTCCGGGGTGACGCAGGGCAGTTCGCGCAGGGCGTCCAGGCCCTGGGCCAGCTGGCGTTCTTCCTCGACCACGTCGCTGTACTGCTTACGCAGCACTTCGCTCGGGTTGGTAAAGACTTCCCCCTTGTAGCCATCGACAATCAGCTCGATGCCGTCGACCTTGGAATACGGCAGGTCGACCAGGCCCATCACCGTGGGGATGCCCATGGCGCGAGCCAGGATAGCAACGTGCGAGTTGCCCGAGCCCAGCACCGAGACCAGGCCAGCCAGCTTGCCTTCCGGCACTTCGCCGAGCATGGCCGGGGTCAGCTCCTCACTGACCAGGATGGTGTTGTCGGCGTACACCAGCGACTGCGAGCGGGCTTCCTGCAGGTAAGCCAACAGGCGCCGGCCCAAGTCCTTGACGTCGGAAGCGCGCTCGCGCAGGTAGTCATCGTCCATCAGCTCGAAGCGGTTGACGTGCTCGCCGACCACCTGACGTAGCGCGCCCTGGGCCCACTGGCCGGTCTTGATGACCTCGGTCACCTCACCGCCCAGGGCCGCGTCTTCGAGCATCATCAGGTACACATCGAACAACGCGCGCTCTTCCGGACGCAGCTGAGTGGCCAGCTTGGCCGACAGCTTGCGCATGTCGTCGCGCACGCCTTCAAGGGCGTTCTGGAACAGCTTGAGTTCGGCGTCGATGTCATCGACGGTCTTGTCCGGCACCACTTCCAGGTCGGCAGGTGGCAGCATCACCACCGCGCGGCCCACGGCGGCACCAGGCGAGCCTGGCACACCGACGAAGCGGGCTTCCTGGATGCCTTTACCCTGGCGGCCCAGGCCACGGATCGAACCGGTGGCCTCGGCGTGGGCGATAACCCCGGCAAGCTGGGCGCTCATGGTGACCAAGAAGGCTTCTTCGCCCTCGTCGAACTGGCGGCGCTCCTTCTGCTGGATGACCAACACCCCGACCACGCGGCGGTGGTGGATGATCGGCGCACCGAGGAAGGAGGCGAATTTTTCTTCACCGGTTTCGGCAAAGTAGCGGTAACGCGGGTGGTCGGCGGCGTTTTCCAGGTTCAGCGGCTCTTCCCGGGTACCGACCAGGCCGACCAGGCCTTCGTTGGGGGCCATGCTGACCTTGCCGATTGAGCGCTTGTTCAGGCCTTCGGTGGCCATCAGCACGAAGCGGTTGCTTTCCGGGTCGAGCAGATAGACCGAGCAGACCTGGCTGCCCATGGCCTCCTTGACGCGCAAGACAATGATCCCCAACGCCGACTTGAGATCTTTGGCGGAGTTTACTTCCTGGACGATCTTGCGCAGCGTATTGAGCATGGCTCGGGGTCGAACTCCGTCGTCAGTCGCGCGTCAGCAGACGCGGTGCTAGCTCTTTCAGGGCGCGCCGGTACACCTCGCGCTTGAATGTCACAACCTGGCCCAGCGGGTACCAATAGCTCACCCAGCGCCAGCCGTCGAATTCCGGCTTGCCGGTCAGGTCCATCCGCACCCGCTGTTCGTTGCTGACCAGGCGCAGCAGGAACCACTTCTGCTTCTGGCCGATGCACAGCGGCTGGCTGTGGGTTCGGACCAGTCGCTGGGGTAAACGATAACGCAACCAGCCGCGGGTGCAGGCAAGAATTTCCACATCATCGCGTTCAAGGCCAACTTCTTCGTTCAGCTCGCGGTACAGGGCATCTTCCGGCGTCTCGTCAGGGTTTATACCCCCCTGGGGGAACTGCCAGGCATCCTGGTTGATCCGTCGAGCCCATAGCACCTGCCCGGCATCATTCGTGAGAATGATCCCGACATTGGGGCGAAAACCATCCGGGTCGATCACGGCAGCAACCTCGCAAACGCATGTCACCGCATTGTTCCACAAAGCTTGCGAGCGCAGCAACGCGCCCGCCAAGCTTATGTGCAGCAGCGTGAAAACTCCGTATTCTGCTGGCCTACCCTGAGGCTGATACGAGTGACCGCAATGCCCCTGGCTTTATTCGACCTGGACAATACCCTCCTCGGTGGCGACAGCGACCATGCCTGGGGTGACTACCTGTGCCAGCGCGGCATCCTTGACCCGGTTGCCTACAAGCAGCGCAACGATGGCTTCTACCAGGACTACCTCAACGGCACCCTGGACCTGCAGGCCTACCTGGCCTTCTCCATGGAGATCCTGGCAGCAACGCCCAAAGCCCAGCTGGACGCATGGCACCGCGACTTCATGCGCGACTGCATCGAGCCAATCATCCTGCCCAAGGCCCTCGCCTTGCTGCAGCAACACCGTGAAGCCGGCGACCAGCTGGTGATCATTACCGCTACCAACCGCTTCGTTACCGCACCGATTGCCCGGCGCCTTGGGGTGAAGGTGTTGTTGGCGACTGAATGCGAAATGGGTGACGGTCGCTATACCGGGCGCAGTACCGATATACCGTGTTTCCGTGAAGGGAAGGTGACGCGGCTGGAGCGCTGGATGCTGGAGAACGGCTTTGATCTTGAGGACAGCTATTTCTATAGCGACTCGATGAATGATTTGCCGCTGTTGCAGCGGGTGACGCATGCGGTGGCGGTGGACCCGGACCCGAATCTTCGGGCCGAGGCTGAGGAGCGTGGGTGGCCGGTGGTTTCGCTCAGGGACTGAGTATTCCTGTTCCGGCCTCTTCGCGGGCATGCCCGCGAAGAGGCCGGAACATACAGCACAGAGTTATCAGACTGGCTTTGCGCCCATCAACCCGGCAATGGACAGGAGACAAACCCCGCTGAACACCGCCAGCGCCAGGGTAAACCTCAACCCCACCACCTCGGCCTTGCGCAGCCGGTTCAGCCGCACCAACAGCCACCACACGGCAAACGCGCCAACGGTATAGATGATGCTGGACGCCAGCACCCAGGTCTGCCCCAGCGGCCAGCCCACGAGGTGCACCAGCCACCAGCCGGTAAATGGCATGCTCACCAGGCACAGGCCCATGACCAGCCAGACAAACACCAGCGGTCGACGCAGCAGCTTGGCATAGGCCTCGGCATCGCCTTGCCTGCGGGCGCGCACGGTCCAGATCGCCAGGCCCAGAGCCCCCAGAAGCAGCAGGGCGGTGGCAATCATGTGCAAGGTCTTGAGGGTGGTCAGGTGTTCCATGTCTTCACATCCTTGAGCAATAAGCCAAGCTTAGCCGCTCAACCCAGGAACAGCTTGTACGCCGGGTTCTCGGTCTCATCCCAGTAGGGATAACCGATCTTGGCCAACGCCGCCGGCACCAGGTGGCGCTCGTCCTCCGGCACCTGCAACCCCGCCACCACACGCCCGTCAGCCGCGCCATGGTTGCGGTAATGGAACATCGAGATGTTCCAGCGCCCGCCCAGCTTGTTGAGGAAGTTGAACAGCGCCCCCGGCCGCTCGGGGAACTCGAAGCGCAGCACCATCTCATCGCTGGCACCGGCCGAATGGCCGCCGACCATGTGGCGAATGTGCAGCTTGGCCAGTTCGTTGTCGGTCAAGTCGGTAACCGGGAAGCCCTGCTCGGTCAGGTGCTGCACCAGCGCCGCTCGCGGGTCGTTTTCCGGGTGGGTCTGCACGCCGACGAAGATGTGCGCCTCGTCAGAGGTGTGCTTGCGGTAGTTGAACTCGGTGATCTGGCGCTTGCCGATGGCCTCACAGAACGCCTTGAAGCTGCCCGGGCGCTCGGGGATGGTCACGGCGATGATCGCCTCGCGCTTTTCACCCAGCTCGGCACGCTCGGCCACATGGCGCAGGCGGTCGAAGTTGACGTTGGCCCCGGAATCGATAGCCACCAGGGTCTGCCCGGTCACGCCGTACAGCTCGACATACTTCTTGATGCCCGCCACGCCCAGAGCGCCGGCAGGTTCGGTGATCGAGCGGGTATCGTCGTAGATATCCTTGATTGCCGCACAGATTTCATCAGTGCTGACCGTCACCACCTCATCCACATGGTGACGGCAGATATCGAAGGTGTGCTGGCCGATCTGGGCCACCGCCACGCCGTCGGCGAACAACCCGACCTGTGGCAACACTACGCGCTCGCCGGCCGCCATGGCCGCCTGCAGGCAGTTGGAGTCGTCCGGCTCCACGCCGATCACCTTGATTTCGGGGCGCAGGTACTTCACGTACGCAGCAATGCCGGCGATCAAGCCGCCGCCCCCCACAGGCACGAAGATCGCGTCCAGCTGGCCAGGGTGCTGGCGCAGGATTTCCATGGCCACGGTGCCCTGCCCAGCAATGGTGTGCGGGTCATCGTAGGGGTGGACGTAGACAAAGCCCTTTTCATCCACCAGCTTCAGCGAATAGGCCAGCGCCTCAGGGAACGAGTCGCCATGCAGCACCACCTTGCCACCGCGCGAACGCACACCTTCGACCTTGATCTCAGGAGTCGTCTTGGGCATCACGATGGTAGCCTTGATGCCCATCTCGCGCGCGGCCAGGGCCAGGCCTTGGGCGTGGTTGCCCGCCGAGGCGGTAACCACGCCACGGGCCAGCTCCTCCGGGCTCAGCTGGGCCAGCTTGTTGTACGCCCCACGGATCTTGAACGAGAACACCGGCTGCAGGTCTTCACGCTTGAGCAGAATCTGGTTGCCCAGGCGCTTGCTCAGCTGCCCGGCGCTCTGCAACGGGGTTTCGACGGCAACGTCATAGACGCGCGAGGTGAGGATCTTCTTGACGTACTGTTCGAGCATCGGGAAAGCATCACTGGGCCGCGGGACGAGGGCTGGGAGTCTACCCCAGCGCTACGTCGGGCGACCACAGCAAAGCCGCCCAAGCCGTTATACTAGGCAACTTTGAAAACCGCCCTGCCCCTTTTCGGAGCCCGCATGACCCAGGACCAACTCAAACAGGCCGTCGCCCAGGCCGCTGTCGACTTCATTCTGCCCAAGCTGGATGAAAAGAGCGTTGTCGGCGTCGGTACCGGTTCGACCGCCAACTTCTTCATCGACGCCCTGGCTCAGCACAAGACCGCCTTCGACGGCGCAGTCGCCAGCTCCGAAGCCACCGCGCAGCGCCTGAAAGGCCATGGTATCCCGGTCTACGAGCTGAACAGCGTCAGCGAGCTGGAGTTCTACGTGGACGGCGCCGACGAAAGCGACGCGCACCTGAACCTGATCAAAGGCGGTGGCGCGGCCCTGACCCGTGAGAAGATCGTCGCGGCCGTGGCCAAGACCTTCATCTGCATCGCCGACGGCAGCAAGCTGGTACCGGTGCTGGGCGCCTTCCCGCTGCCGGTCGAAGTGATCCCGATGGCCCGCAGCCATGTAGCTCGCCAACTGGTGAAGCTGGGCGGCGACCCGGTGTATCGCGAGGGTGTGGTGACCGACAACGGCAACGTGATCCTCGACGTGCACAACCTGCAGATCACCAACCCGGTGGAGCTTGAAGCGCAGATCAACGCCATCGTTGGCGTGGTGACCAACGGCCTGTTCGCAGCGCGGCCGGCGGATTTGCTGCTACTGGGTACCGCTGAAGGCGTGAAAGCCCTCAAGGCCGAGTAACCTTCTTCGCGGGCAAGCCCGCTCCTACAGGAATTGCGCAGGTTTCAAACCCTGTGAAGTATCTCTGGGAGCGGGCTTGCCCGCGAATAGGCCAGCACAGGCAATCAATCAGCCGGTTGTTTGAACACATAAAACAGATTCGGCTCACTGACCAGGTAGATGGTCCCCGCCTCATCCATTGCAATCCCCTCTGCCTGCGGCACCGTCGCCTGCAACCCCTGGAAGCCCTTGCGCAACGACAAGGTGCTCAGCGGCCTGCCTTCAACATCCAGCTCCAGCACCAGGCGCGATTCGTCCGAAAGCGCCAGCAAGTGCCCGCTGCGCTCATCGAACTGCAAACTCGACAAATCCCGCACAAATAGCCGCGCATCGCGTTCGCGGTCTTGCACCACATGCACCGCGTAAGGCTTTTCCGGGTTGTCATGCGGGAAGCCGTGCACCTCGTAGATCAGCATCGGATCACGCTCCTTGGCCACGAACAAGCGCTTACCCGCCGAATCGTAGGCCAGCCCCTCGAAACCCTTGTTGCCGTTCAGGCCAATGCCCAGGCTAAGCTGCTCGGCGTCACCGGCATCAAGGAACATCGTGTCGTCTTCCAGCCGTACGCGAATCAGCCGCTGTTGGCGCTCGTCGGTGATTACATAGCTGTTGGGCCCCACGTACTCCACGGCTTCCGGGTCGCCAAACCCGGTCAATGGCACGCGGCGCAGGATGCGGCCATCCAGCGACAGCTCGATCAGCTCCGAACGGGCATTGGTAACGGTGAACAGGGTCTTACGGTCGGGGTCGTAGGTCAGCGCCGAGATGTCATCATCCAGGCCTTCGACCAGCTTGGCCTCCACCACCACCCGGTAGCGGTCCAGGCCAATGCTCTGCTCGGCGGGCTGCCACCAGGTTTTTAGGTTGAACCAGCCACGCTCGAACAGGCGAAACTCCTGCCCGGCCCAGCCAAGCAGGAGTAGGCCGAGGGCGATAAGAATCAGAAACAGGCGAACAAAACGGCGCATAAGGCAGACTCGACACAGGGGTGGCGAATCTAACCATTAACGGCTGAAGCAAAGCTTAATGCCAGCGTCAGGCAAGTCCGAAGATGCTGTCAGTTTTTCTTGAAGCGATAGAACAGCGCTGGCTCACTGACCATATACAGGTTGCCCTTGTCGTCCATGGCCACGCCCTCAGCACGCGGGATGGTGCCTTCAAGCCCGTTGAAGCCGCCAAGCAAGGTCATGAAACTGACCTGCTGACCCTGTTCGTCCAGCTCCAGCAGCATGTTGGAGTCGGCCGAGAGCACCAGCAGGTGGCCGGTACGCGGGTCGACACCCAGCGCCGAGAGGTTGCGCAGGTCGAGTTCATCGCTGGGCAAAGGCTGCTTCTCACCCTTGAGCGGGCTGCGGCCATCGGTGTTCCAGGTGTACAGCTTGGGCGGGCGCTCTTCGCCGATGATCAGGCGCTGGCGCATCGGGTCCCAGGCCACGGCCTCGAAGCCCTTGTTGCTTTTCACCGACGGGCCCAGGTCGTAGCTCTGGAAGTCGTCATGGTTCAACGCCGTGGTCTGTGCATCCACCTTGACCACGGTCAGATCACGCAGGCGCTCGTCGGTGATGGCCAGGTAGCCGTCTTCCAGCACGGCAACGCCTTCCGGGTTGTTCCAGCCATTGAGCGGGATCTTGCGCAGTACATCACCCTCCAGGCTCAGCTCGACCAGGATCGGGTTCTTGCCCATGACCGCGAACAAGGTACGGGTATGTGGGTTGAAGGCCAGGTCCGAGGCTTCGTCATCGTCCATGCCTGGCAGCGGCTTGGCATCGATGTCTACCTGGTAGTCCGGCAACCACACGCTTTCGCTGCGCTGGGTGGTGCTTTCGAAGCTTTCTTTTACCCACAACGCACCGCGGTCATCCCAGTGCATGGCCACGGCCACGCCATAAGCGATCACCGCTGCCACGGCCAGGCCGAAGGGCCAGCGCAGGTAGAAGCGACGCTTGGGGGTTGCCGGGGCGGAGGGTGATGGCATGCGCGGGTCCTGGGGAAATGGGCGTAGGTCCGCGCATTATCCGGATCAAGTGTGAAAAATCGGTAAACAGGACCTGCCTCTTCGCGGGCAAGCCCGCTCCCACAGGAACTGCGCAACGCTCAAGGGCGGCGCTGTAGCTGTGGGAACGGGCGTGCCCGCGAAGAAGGCGACGCGGTTCTCGCTCAGAGCACCCGGCTTTCGAAGCGGCTTACACCCGGCAGTTCAAGCACCAGCTCATCACCCACACTGAACGGCCCCACGCCCGCCGGGGTGCCGGTGAGAATCACATCCCCCGCCTGCAACGAAAAATGCGCCGCCATGTACTGGATCATCGGCACGATCGGGTTCAGCATCATCGCGCTGTTGCCGTCCTGGCGTACTTCGCCGTTGACCGTCAGGCGCACCGGGATGTCGGTCACGTCCTCGAAGCTGCCAGCCGAGACGAACGGCGGCAGCACACAGGCGCCGTCGAAGCACTTGGCCAGCTCCCACGGCAGGCCCTTCTCTTTCAGCTTGGCCTGTACATCGCGCAGGGTCAGGTCCAGCGCCGGGGCGTAACCGGAAATGGCGTCCAGCACCTCTTCCTCGCTCGGGTGAGTCGACAGTGGCTTGCCCAGCAGCACGGCAATTTCCGCCTCATAGTGCACCGAGCCACGCTCGGCCGGGATCTTGAAGCCGCCTTCGGCCGGCACCACGCAGCTGCCTGGCTTGATGAACAGCAGCGGCTCGGTAGGGATCGGGTTGTCCAGTTCCTTGGCATGCTCGGCATAGTTACGGCCGATGCACACCACCTTGCCCAGCGGGAAGTGAATGCGTGTGCCGTCTACGTACTGGTGCTGGTAACTCATGGCCGACTCCTCTGGATACTGCTTTTTATTCAGGTGCGAAGATCTTACCCGGATTCATGATGCCGTTAGGGTCGAATACGGCCTTGATCGCCTTCATGCAGGCGATTTCTTCGGGCGAGCGGCTGTAGCCCAGGTAGTCGCGCTTGGTCATGCCCACGCCGTGCTCGGCCGAGATCGAGCCGTTGTAGCGCTTGACGATGTCGAACACCCACTTGTTGACCTTGGTACACGAGGCAAAGAAGTCATCCTTGCTCATGTGCTCGGGCTTGAGGATGTTCAGGTGCAGGTTGCCATCGCCGATGTGGCCGTACCACACCACTTCGTAGTCGGGGTAATGCTCTGCGACGATAGCGTCGATATCACGCAGGAACGCCGGCACTTTCGATACAGTGACGGAAATGTCGTTTTTGTATGGGGTCCAGTGCGAGATGGTTTCCGACAGGTACTCACGCAGCTTCCACAGGTTTTTAAGCTGCGTATCGCTCTGGCTCATCACCCCATCCAGCACCCAGCCTTGCTCGACGCAGTGCTCGAAGGTAGCCAACGCTTCATTTGCCACCTCCTCGATGCTGGCCTCGAACTCCAGCAACGCATAGAACGGGCAGTCGGTCTCGAACGGCGCTGGCACGTCGCCGCGCGCCAGGATCTTGGCCAGCCCCTTGTCGGAGAAGAACTCGAAGGCAGTCAGGTCCAGCTTGCCCTGAAAGGCATGCAGCACCGGCATGATCGAGTCGAAGTCCGGCGTGCCCAGTACCATCGCCGTGAGGTTGCGCGGTGCCCGGTCCAGCCGCATGGTGGCCTCGACCACGAAGCCCAGCGTGCCTTCGGCACCAATGAACAACTGGCGCAGATCGTAGCCGGTGGCGTTCTTGATAAGGTCCTTGTTCAACTCCAGCAGCTCGCCCTTGCCGGTGACCACTTTCAACCCGGCCACCCAGTTGCGGGTCATGCCATAGCGAATTACCTTGATCCCGCCGGCATTGGTACCGATATTGCCGCCAACCTGGCTAGATCCGCTGGAAGCGAAGTCCACTGGGTAATAAAGGCCCTGTTCTTCGGCGTAGGCCTGCAACTGACGCGTGATCACCCCCGGCTGGCAGACCACGGTGCGGTCGAAGGCATTGAAGTCGAGAATCTGGTTCATGTAGTCGAAAGAAACGACCACCTCGCCATTGGCCGCCACGGCGCCGGCCGAAAGCCCGGTACGCCCGCCAGAAGGCACCAGCGCCACCTTGTGCGCATTGGCCCAGCACACAATCGCCTGCACCTGTTCTACCGTCTTGGGGAAGACAATGGCGCTGGGCGCCGGCGGGTAATGCTTGGTCCAGTCCTTGCCATAGGCTTCGAGGGAAGCCGCGTCGGTCAGGACCTTGCCAGGGTCGACAAGGGTCATCAGTTCTTCAATTACAGCGGGGTGGGTCATCGCTGGAACTCTCGACTTATTCATAGTCACCCTGAGCACTCTTCACCTGTCGGGATAAGCTCAGATTGTGTCGCGTATGCTAGCATAGCCCTCCCGCTGTTCATGCTAAGGCTGCCCTCGCGCCTGGCATCACCCCTCGCCATTTTTTCTCCGGGATACAGGTTTACGCAGATGAGCAAGACTTCTCTCGACAAGAGCAAGATCCGGTTCCTTCTTCTTGAAGGTGTGCACCAGAACGCAGTCGATACCCTCAAGGCTGCCGGCTACACCAACATCGAATACCTCACTGGTTCGTTGCCGGAAGCCGAGCTGAAGGAAAAGATCGCCGACGCCCACTTCATCGGCATCCGTTCACGCACCCAGCTCACCGAAGAGAGCTTCGACTGCGCCAAGAAACTGGTCGCTGTTGGCTGCTTCTGCATCGGCACCAACCAGGTAGACCTGGAAGCGGCCCGCGAGCGCGGTATCGCCGTGTTCAACGCGCCGTACTCCAACACCCGTTCGGTGGCCGAGCTGGTGCTGGCCGAAGCCATCCTGCTGCTGCGCGGCATCCCTGAGAAAAACGCCTCCTGCCACCGTGGCGGCTGGATCAAGAGCGCGGCCAACTCGTTCGAGATCCGTGGTAAGAAGCTGGGCATCGTCGGCTACGGCTCGATCGGTACCCAACTGTCGGTCCTTGCCGAGAACCTGGGTATGCAGGTGTACTTCTTCGACCCGCTGACCAAGCTGCCACTGGGCAACGCCGTGCAGGTCACCAGCCTGAACGAGCTGCTGGGCCTGGCCGACATCGTTTCGCTGCACGTGCCTGAGCTGCCGTCCACCCAGTGGATGATCGGCGAGAAAGAAATCCGCTCGATGAAGAAGGGCGCGATCCTGATCAACGCCGCCCGTGGCACCGTGGTCGAGCTTGACCATCTGGCCGCCGCCATCAAGGACAAGCACCTGATCGGCGCCGCCATCGACGTATTCCCGGTCGAGCCACGCTCCAACGACGAAGAGTTCGAAAGCCCGCTGCGCGGCCTGGACAACGTGATCCTGACCCCGCACATCGGCGGTTCCACCGCCGAAGCCCAGGCCAACATCGGCCTGGAAGTGGCCGAGAAGCTGGTCAAGTACAGCGACAACGGTACCTCGGTGTCCTCGGTCAACTTCCCGGAAGTGGCCCTGCCGGCGCACCCAGGCAAGCACCGCCTGCTGCACATCCACGAAAACATCCCGGGCGTGCTCAGCGAGATCAACAAGGTGTTCGCCGAGAACGGCATCAACATCTCCGGTCAGTTCCTGCAGACCAACGAGAAAGTCGGTTACGTGGTAATCGACGTTGACGCCGAGTACTCCGACCTGGCGCAAGAGAAACTGCAACAGGTCAAGGGCACCATCCGCTCCCGCGTCCTGTTCTAAGCTTGCTGCATGAAAAAGGGAGGCCCTGGTGGCCTCCCTTTTTTTTATTTCACTTCAACCGTGATCTTCTTCGACTCGACGCTCGGCTTGAACGGCACGTGATACTGGTCACCCAGAATCAATTGCAGGGTGTGCTTGCCCGGTGTCAGGGTAATGCTGGTCTCGGTCTGCGCCTTGCCGAAGTGCAGCACCTGCGGGCCCGCCGGCAGCGCGGTGCCGGCTTCCGGCATCAAGCTGGTTGGCAGCGGCATGTCAGCCACGGGTTCTTTATCCACATCCACCAGCAAGTGGTGGTGCCCAGTGTGCGGGGTCTGGTCACCCGCTGGCTTGAGTGCCATGCCCTCGATGCCGAACTTGACGGTGAAGGTCTTGTCGACCGTGGCACCATCGGCGGGGGAAACGATGAAGACCTTGGCCTCCTTGGGCGGCTCCTGGCTCTTCAGGGCGTCTGCGGCACTGGCGAACACCGACGCTCCCATCAGCAGACCGGCAACGGCAGCACGCGAAAATAGGCTGTTCATTCACTTCTCCTGTGATTCACTTATTGACCGCAGCCTGGGATCCAACGGCAGCGGTAGTTCACCTTAGTTGAAATATTCGCCAAGGTGTTCACATTGCCTGACAGAAATATTTCCGTCAGGGTTAAACAATGCCGAGGCTTCAAGGTCATAGGCTGCGCTCGATCACGGCGAGGAAGAAAGCCGTGGCGAAAGTTATTCATCTGCTGAAAGAAAAGGGGCATTCATGCGTTCGACCATAGGGGTACTGCTGGCAGTACTGATCAGTCCATTGGCCCAGGCGGAGCTGATAGACGAAGTCGCCGACCGGGGCGAACTGCGCATTGCGGTACAGGCCGACAACTCACCGTACGCCTTCAAGCAAGACGACCACCTGACGGGGTTCGACATCGAATTTGGCCAGGACCTGGCCCGGGAGCTGGACTTGCGCGCCGAATTCGTCGAAGCCCCGGCCGCCGAAGTGCTGAGCGGTGTCGAGAGTGGCAAATATGACGTTGCGCTCACCCCATCGACCGATGCGCCAAAGGGCGACGGCCCACTCGATGTGAGCCTGCCGATTGGCGAAAAGAAGCTGGTGATTCCGTTCCAGAAGGACAACCCGGCTTTCGAAAGTGCCGTAAACAATGCACTGCAACGCTTGAAGGACAGTGGCCGCACTGCCGAGCTTGAACAGAAGTGGTTCACGGGTGTGCAGGAGACTGCGGCCGGGCAGTGAGGTTTTTTACCGCCTGCACTGGCCTCTTCGCGGGCTTGCCCGCGAAGAGGCCGGGACTGGCTTACACCGAAAGCTCAGCCAAAGCCCGTTCCGCCTCATACAGCTCCAGCTCACTGAACACCCGCACCCCCGCCCGCCGCAGCAACGCCGTGGTCACCCCTTCACCCGCCACCTTCACACCGCTGAACGTGCCGTCATAGGTCAACCGGTTGCCACACGAAGGGCTACCAGACTTGAGCACCGCCACGCGGATGCCATGTCGCCGCACCAGCTCCAGCGCCAACTGCGCCCCGGTCAGAAACGCGCCACTGACATCTTCGCCCGTCACCGTCAGCACCTGCGCGCTGCCATCAAGCACTGCACCACCCTGCCCGCCCGGAATCTCTGCTGGCGGGCGCGGCGTCGGCAAGCCACCTGCCACCTCCGGGCACAACGGCACCACGCGCCCTTCGGCCTGCCACTGCTGCAACAGGTTTGGGTGCCCGCTGGCCCGGCCGTCATAGCGCACCGGTTGCCCCAGCAGGCAAGCGCTGACCAGCACCTTGGGCAAATCAGAACAGGTCATTGCCACGGCGCCGGAACCAACCGGTCAACGACAGCCGCTCGCGCCCGGCTGGCAGCACCTCATGGGGCACTTCACCCGAAAGGAATACCACCAGGCAACCCGCCACAGGCTCAACGTCGTGCTCGATGCCATCGGCCAGGAACATGCGCAACTGGCCGCCGTCCTCAGGCTGCCAGCCTTCATTCAGGTACAGCACGGCCGACACCATGCGCCGGTCATCGTCGCGGAAGCGGTCCAGGTGCCGGCGATAGAAGGCCCCCGGCGGATACAAGGCAAAATGGCACTCGAAATCTTCCAGGCCCAGGAACAGCCCCTGGTTGATGACCAGGCGCAACTGGTCCATGGCCGCCAAGTACTGGTCGCAGGCCTCGGCCTGCCCAGGGTCGATCCACTGGATATGGTCGCCACGGATGGCCTCGCGCACCTCTTGGGCAACCCCGCGTCCAACCCCTGCGGGGTTAAGCTCCCCTTCGGCATCACGGCGCCGGCATTCGGCCGCCAGCGCGCGCACCAGGTCGGCAGGCAAAAACAGCGCCTGCTGGGACCAGCCATGGGTGGCCAGATCGTCGACGACGGCCGCAAGCATCGGGTGTTCGGGGGAGTTGTGCATGGCGCGCATCATATCCATTCGCCATGCCGGCGCACAGCGCCACTTGGCCGAGAAACACGCGGATATCTCGACAAACCGCCGCCCGGCCAAGGACAATAGCCACCTGCCGACAGGAGTCCTGAATGCGCCGTCTGTTTTCCCTGATTCTGCTGATGATCTGCACCATGCCTGTCTGGGCAGACAACCTGGATCAACTGTACAAGGCCGCCGGCTGGCCCGACCAGCGCGCCCACTTCAACGATGCCCTCACCGCCGCCCAGGCGCGCTACCGCAACAGTTTGCCCCCCGCCGTGTACCAGGCGCTGGTCAACAACAGCAACCAGCGCTTCCAGGCCCAGGCGGTGGACCGTCGCGCCCAGGCGCAGCTGCGCGCCACACTGGCCAATCCGGCACCGGCCCTGGCCTTTTTCCAGTCGCCGCTGGGGCGCAAGGTGGTGGCCGCCGAGCTGAAGGCCACCCGCAAGGACGAACTGGCCAAGAATGCCAAAGGCCTACCCAAGATCCAGGCCAGCGACGACCGCCTGCTGGTCATCGGCCACCTGGCCCAGGCCCTGCCTGCGCGTGAAGCCGGTGCCGAAGTCAGCCTGGCCATTGCTGGCGTGGCGGCTGACAGCCTCAGCTCGATGATCCCCGGCCTGTTCGGCGGCGGCCAGGCACAGGGCCTGCTCGACGGCCAGCGCCAGCGCCTGATGAACCAGATCGGCGAAGACCTCAACAACACCTTGCTGTATGTCTACCGCGACCTGTCCGATGCCGAGCTGGAAGCGTTCGCCACCTTTGCCGAATCAGCCGACGGCAAAGCCTACTACCAGGCAGCGCTGGCGGCTGTGCGTGCGGGCCTGGCGGTTGGCCAGAGCAGCAACGACCTGAGGTGATCAGCCCAGGCGCTGGTCGATGAAGTCGAAGTACCGCTGGCGAATGCCCGGCAGCTCGTTGGCCAGGTGGTGACGGGCCTCGGGCAGCATCAATATCTGTGGGTCGGCAAACTTGGCCTTGAGCACTTCGAGGTTGTAGGGCCAATCCACCGTGCCATCGGCCTCCCCCTGCACGATCAACGGCCGCCGCGGACTATGCGGCGCGGCTTCGATGCGCTTGACCCAGGCGATCAGCGCGCCCACCCAGGCGGTGGGCAGGCGACGCGGTTGTAGCGGGTCGGCCTCAAGGAACGGCAGGAAGGCCGGGTCATTGGTGTTTTCGCTGAAGCGCCGTTCGATGCCGTTCACAAAGTGACGCAGCACGCGATAGCTCAACTTCGACCAACGCCAGGAACAAGGCCGCACCAGCGGTGCCAACAGGATCACCTGGCCATCAATGGGGCTGCGCGCCCCCTGATGCAGCAGGTGGTCAACGGCGATGGCGCCACCGGTGCTTTGCCCGCACAGGTGCCAGGGGCGCGGCAGCTGCAGCGTGCGCGCCTGTTCGAACAACGCCTCCAGCACCTGCTGATACACCGAAAAATCACTGATGCTGGCCCGCTCGCCACTGGACAGGCCGTGGCCGGGCAGGTCGCAGCTGATCACGGCAAAACCCTGCGTGAGCGCCCAGTCGATCACATGCCGATACAGGCCCATGTGATCGTAGTAGCCGTGCAGCAGAAACAACGTCGCGGTCGGCTGCTCGGGTAGCCACACCTGCCCGACCAGGTCGAACCCCGCCGCCTGAAAGCCGCCCAGCCAGCTCTGGGCTGACACGTTCAGGCCATAGAAGCGCTGGTAGTCCTGCGCCTGCACGGACAACGGCTGGCGAGCGCTCAACGGCGCAAGGCTGGTGCGCAAGTGATCGGGGTGAAAAGCAACAGGCATCGGGTACATCCACGGCGAAGCAAGTATTGATCTGGGATATTCAGCTCTGGCCGGCGTCGTGGCAAGCTTGCTCACCTCGAACAACCAGCACCGATGTGATTGTCGGATCAACTGTCTTGCTCAAAATCTAAAAAATTGCGCGCTCACTGTGGGAGCGGGCTTGCCCGCGAACACGGGCATAGCCCGTGCCATCCACCGCGCAGTCTGCTTCGCGGGCAAGCCCGCTCCCACAAAGGGCCACCGACGCTTCATGAGTAGCCGAATCATCAAACCGTTGTGCACGGCGCTTGCTCTGACGATAGGCGCCGCCATTTTCTGGCAGGCCTACACCACCTTCCAGGCACGCTATCTGCGCCCATTCGACAACCAGACCACACTGTTCGACGGCAGCCAACTGCAACTACCTGCCGAGTTGGCCGGCCCTGGCCCGATCCGCGTGGTGCACTTCTGGGACCCGGCCTGCCCCTGCAACGTCGGCAACCAGCAACACCTGGGCGACCTGGTCAGCCAGTTCGCAGCCCAAGGCGTGACCTTCCATGTGCTGCAAAAGCCCGGTAGCCATAACCAGCTGCCCGCCAACCTCTCCGCCCTCAAGCCCATCACCAGCCTGCCCGGTAGCGAGCACCTGCCCGCCTCCCCGGCCGTGGCCATCTGGGACCGGCAAGGCCAACTGGCCTACTTCGGCCCCTACAGTGAAGGTGCGGTGTGCAACGCCAGCAACAGCTTCGTCGAGCCCATCCTCAAGGCACTGCTCGACGGCCGCCAGGTGACCGCGTCCAACACACTGGCGGTGGGCTGCTACTGCCCTTGGGCTGGCTGACGTATCCGCGCCGGGTTACCCACCACCGTCGCTCCAGCTGGCACATTTCGGGTTACCACGCTACCCGCGCCGACCACGGCGTTATCGCCAATCGTCACCCCTGGCAGGATGATCGCCGCACCGCCAATCCACACGTTGTTGCCAATGGTCACCGCCCGCCCACTCTCCAGCCCGCTGCGCCGCAGGTCAGGGTCGAGCGGGTGGTCGGCGGTGTAGATCTGCACATTGGGGCCGATCTGGCAGTCATCACCGATGCGCACCGGCATCACGTCGAGGATCACGCAGTTGAAGTTCATGAAGGTATTGCGGCCAACACTGATGTTGTAACCGTAGTCGCAATAGAACGGCGGGCGGATCACCGCGCCTTCGCCAACCTCGCCGAAATGCTCCAGCAACAGCCCATGGCGTACGTCGTTGAGCAGTTCGACGCTGCTGTTGTAGCGGTGCATCCAGTGCTTGTTGGCGATCTGCTCGGCCTGCAGTTCGGGGCAGCCAGCGTGGTAGAGCTGGCCTTTAAGCATCTTCTGTTTTTCGCTGAGTGACATGGAATCTCCTTCCCGGGGCTATGCTCTGTTCGCGAATCCGCCGATGATCGGACCACATTTTCTGCTTTGACGCACAAGGAGCTTGCATGAAGCGCAGCCTGACCCTGTTGGCCGTGGTGGTTACCGTGGCTGCCGGCGCCGGTTACTGGTACGTGCAGGGCAAGCTGCCGCAGCGCGAGGGCGAGTTGCCCCTGGCTGGCTTGCAGGCGCCGGTCAGCGTGCGCTACGACGCTCGCGGCGTGCCGCACCTGCAGGCGCAAAACGAGGCAGACCTGTACCGCGCCCTGGGCTACGTGCATGCCCAGGACCGGTTGTTCCAGATGGAAATCCTACGTCGCCTGGCCCGAGGCGAACTGGCCGAGGTGCTGGGCGACAAGCTGCTGCCCACCGATACCTTGTTCCGCAGCCTGCGCATTCGCGAACAGGCCGCACGGATGGCCAAGCGTCAGGACCGCCAGTCACCTGCCTGGCAGGCCCTGCAAGCCTACCTCGATGGGGTCAACGGCTGGCAAGCCAGCCATCCCAAGCCCGTGGAGTTCGACCTGCTGGGTATCACCCCTCGCCCGTTTACCGCCGAAGATACCCTGAGCATTGCCGGTTACCTCGCTTACAGTTTCGCCGCTGCGTTTCGCACCGAGCCCGCACTGACCTACATCCGCGACCAGCTTGGCCCCGATTACCTGAACATCTTCGACCTCGGCTGGAAACCCGAGGGGGCCCTGGGCACGCCACTGGCCGCTGCGGACTGGCAAAGCCTGGAAGCCCTCGCCCGCCTCAGCCACCAGGCGCTGGGTGACGCGGGCATCCCGCAGTTTGAAGGGAGCAACGCCTGGGCGGTGGCCGGCAGCCGTACCCGCAGCGGCAAACCGTTGCTGGCAGGCGACCCGCACATCGGTTTTGCAGTGCCGGCGGTGTGGTACGAGGCCGAACTGTCGGCACCCGGTTTCAACCTGTATGGCTACTTCCAGGCGCTCAACCCCTTTGCCCTGCTTGGCCACAACCGCGATTTCGGCTGGAGCCTGACCATGTTCCAGAACGATGACGTCGACCTGATCGCCGAGCGCACCAACCCGGCCGACGCCAATCAGGTGATGGTCGATGGCAAATGGCAGGCGCTGGAAAAAACCGAGCAACAGATCGCCGTCAAAGGCGAAGCGCCGGTCACGCTTAGCCTGCGCCGTTCGCCCCATGGTCCGATCGTCAACGACGTGCTAGGCGCTACTGCCGGGCCTACACCCATCGCCATGTGGTGGGCGTTTCTGGAAACCGAAAACCCGATTCTCGAAGGGTTCTATCAGCTCAACCGTGCCGACACGCTGGGCAAAATGCGCGAAGCTGCGGCCAAGGTTCATGCGCCGGGGCTGAACTTTGTCTGGGCCAATGCCCAAGGTGACATCGGCTGGTGGGCCGCTGCGCAGCTACCCATCCGCCCCGATGGTGTCGACCCGGCGTTCATCCTCGATGGCGCCAGCACGCAAGCCGACAAGCTCGGGTTCTACCCCTTCAGCGTCAACCCGCAGCAAGAGAACCCGGCGCGCGGCTATATCGTCTCGGCCAACTTCCAGCCGCCAGCAGGGGTGCCGATACCGGGTTACTACAACCTGCCCGACCGAGGCCGCCAGCTCGACCGCCACCTGGCCAACCCTGAGCTGAAATGGGACACCCAGAACAGCCAAGCCCTGCAGCTGGACACCGCCAGTGACCACGGCCCGCGCACGCTTGCACCGCTGCTGGCAACCCTGCGCGCAGTGGCCGAAGGTGACGAGGAGAAGGAACTGGTCGAACAGCTGGCCGCCTGGCGTGGCGACTACCCGCTGGATTCGACCAGCGCCACGCTGTTCAACCAGTTCCTCTACGAACTGGCCTTCGCGGCCCTGCACGACGAACTGGGCGACACCTGGTTCCCGGTACTGATCAGCACCCGCGCCATCGACGCTGCCTTGCCACGCCTGGCGGCGGACGCCGACTCCCCTTGGTGGAACACCCGAGGTGGCAACCAGCGTACCGACCGTACCGCCATCGTACGCCTGGCCTGGCAGCACAGCCTGAAGCACCTGCGCGACACCTTGGGTAGCGACCCGGCCAGCTGGCAATGGGGCAAGGCCCATACCCTGACCCACAACCACCCGCTTGGCGTGAAAAAGCCGCTGAACCTGCTGTTCAACGTTGGGCCGTTCGCCGCGCCCGGTACCCATGAGGTGCCGAACAACCTTTCTGCGAAGATCGGCCCGGCGCCATGGCCGGTGACCTACGGGCCTTCGACGCGGCGGCTGATCGATTTTGCCGATGCCGGCCAGGCGCTGACCAGCAACCCGGTCGGGCAGAGTGGCGTGCCGTTTGACCAACACTATGCGGACCAGGCTAAAGGTTATGTGGAGGGGCAGTACAAAAAGGCACAGATGGGGGTAATCCCGGCGCAGAGCACCTTGCGATTAGTGCCCGGAGACTCAAGTGGCGCAGCTGTACAGCCACATGTGGGAGCGGGCGTGCCCGCGAAGGAGGCGACACGGTAGATGGCACCGGCTACGCCGGTGTTCGCGGGCACGCCCGCTCCCACAGGTAACCGTGCCCAGAAACAAAAATGCCGACGCAAGTGCGTCGGCATTTTCTATCACTACGAGTGCATCAGAACGCCGGCAGCACAGCACCTTGATACTTCTTGGCGATGAATGCCTTCACCTCAGGGCTGGTCAGGGCCTTGGCCAGTTTCTGGATGGACTCGCTGTCCTTGTTGTCCGGGCGGGCAACCAGGAAGTTCACGTACGGCGAGTCGGCACCTTCGATTACCAGTGCGTCCTTGGCCGGATTTAGGCCGGCTTCCAGGGCGTAGTTGGTGTTGATCATGTCCAGGTCGACCTGGTCCAGCACGCGCGGCAACATGGCCGATTCAAGCTCGCGGAACTTCAGCTTCTTCGGGTTCTCGGCGATGTCCTTAGGCGTGGCCAGGGCATTCTTAGGGTCTTTCAGGGTGATCAGGCCAGCCTTCTGCAGCAGGATCAGGGCGCGGCCGCTGTTACTGCCTTCGTTAGGGATGGCAACGGTTGCGCCTTCCTTCAGCTCGGACAGGTTCTTGATCTTCTTGGAATAGCCACCGAACGGCTCGACGTGCACGCCAATCACGGTTTCCAGGTGGGTGCCCTTACCTTCGTTGAAGCTCTTCAGGTACGGCAAGGTCTGGAAGTAGTTGGCGTCCAGGCGCTTCTGGTCAACCTGCACGTTTGGCTGCACATAGTCGGTGAAGACCTTGATCTGCAGGTCCACGCCTTCTTTGGCCAGGGTCGGCTTGATCAGCTCGAGGATTTCGGCGTGCGGTACCGGAGTAGCGGCAACCACCAGCTTCTCGGCGGCGGCGGCCAGGCCGGAAAACGACAGGGCAGCGGCCAGGGCAGTGGTCAGCAGGGTCTTCTTCATGGTGATCCTTGTTCTGAATCTGGGCCATCAGCGATGGCGAATCGGGTGCCCAACCGGTTCACCAGCGGGCGTAGGCGGACAATACCTAGAATTTTTATTCCGTAACAATATCTTTTACTTAGCTGCTTATTCCAAAAACAAATCGCCATTAGCCAGTTTGCTTATGAGCGATGTCTAACGCGCAGGGTTGGCCAGGTCCAGGTCCTCTGGCTGCAGCTCTTCGCCGTCATTCACCAGCAAGGCGAAGTGGATGACATTCTCCAGTTCACGGGTATTTCCAGGCCATGGATGGGCTTCCAGCACCTGCTGCGCCGCCTCGCTCACCAGCGGTACAGGGCGTTGCAGGCGTACGCTGTAGATGCCCGCGAAGTACTCGGCCAGCGGCAGGATATCGCCGGGCCGCTCACGCAGCGGTGGCAGCTCCAGCGCACCTTCGCGCAGGTACTGGTACAAGCGCTCGTTAAAGCGCCCTGCCCGTACCACTCGCACCAGGTCGATGCTGGTCGCGGCCACCAGCCGCACATCCACCGGCTGCGGCTGCTGCGCCCCCACTCGGGTGACTTCGCGGTTTTCCAGGGCAGCCAGCAGCTTGCCCTGGATGGCCAGCGGCAAGTCGGCAATCTCGTCCAGGTACAACGTGCCGCCATTGGCCGAGCCGAACCAGCCGGCGCGGCTGCTGGCCGTACCGCCATGGCTGCCGGCGCTGTAGCCGAACAGCTCGGCATCGGCATACGTGGGGCTGATGGCCGCGCAGTTGACCGACACGAACAGCCCGCCACGATCACTGGCACGGTGGATTTGCCGGGCCAGCAACTCCTTGCCGGTGCCGGTCTCGCCACGGATCAGCACGGGCAAGGGTTGCGGCGCCAGGCGCTCAAGGTCTTCGCGCAGTTGCTGCGAACGCGGGTCGATGAACACCAGCGCCTTGGCGCGGATGCTCAGCGGGCTCTTGTCCAGCTCGGGAAAGGTCAACAGCGGCTGGCCAAACGGGTTTTGAAAAGTCATGACAAACTCCCGCCCCTGGCCTTCATTGGCCGGGCGTCAGGTAAGCGGTAAACAGTAAAGGCGATCAGGCGCGGCGCAGTGCGCGCTGCTCGACCCGGCTTTGCAAGCGATACAGGTAGGCGAAGCCTTGTTCCCAGCGTTCATGGCCGGACTTGACGTTGATGTGCCCGGCATTGCTCAGCAAACCCGCCTCTGCGCCCCAGGCCTTGGCCAAGTAAAGCGCCCGAGGCACGTTCACGGCCGGGTCGTTGTCCGAACTGACCACCTGACTGGGAAACGGCAGCGCTTCGGTCGGGATCGGCGCAAAGTTGCGCAAGGCTGGCGCGCAGGTAGGCCGCTCGACATCCGCTGGCGCCACCAGCAGCGCGCCGCGCACCCGGCGCAGCAACGCCGGGCTGGCCTGCGCGGCCCAGTGGGCGACGGTGATGCAACCCAGGCTGTGGGCAATCAGGATCACGGGCGAGTCTTCGGCGATGATCGCCTGCTCCAGCGCCTGCACCCAGTCCTGCCGTTGCGGGGTCAGCCAGTCGTGCTGCTCGACCCGTGCACTGTTGGGCAGGGTGCGCTGCCAGTGACTTTGCCAATGGTTGTCTGGCGATCCTTGCCAGCCCGGCACAATCAGGTAACGAATCGACTCATTGCGCATGGGGACGCCTCCAGTAAGTTTGCGTGCTTGGAGACCAGTATAGGGAGGCAGTTATATTCGTAAAGGAATAAGAAGCTATTTATTAATAACAAAAATATTTATGCCTTGTGCGATCCCTGTGGGAGCGGGCATGCCCGCGAAGCGAGCACCGCGGTGGATGGCACGGGCTTCGCCCGTGTTCGCGGGCACGCCCGCTCCCACAGGGATCACGCAAAAAAAAGGGCCAACCCCTGCCAAGAGATGTGGCCCATAAGCACTTGCCTGAAGAGGCTTGGTAAAAGTCAGCGCGCGGTTATCACCGCCAGTTTGCTGATCCCTGCACGTTCGATGGCTGCCATGGCCCGCGCCACTTCGCCGTAGTTCACGCCGTCATCGGCCTGCAGCTGCACGCGCACGTCCGCGTCCTTGTCCTTGGCAGCCTTGAGGTTGGTTTCCAGCAGGTCGGGCTGGATCTGGTCCTTGTTGATGAACAGCTTGCCTTCACCGTCGATGCTGACCACCAGCGGGTCCTTCTGCTCCACCGGGGCCACGGCCTCGGTCTTGGGCAGGTTGATGGGGATCGCGTTGGTCAGCAACGGCGCGGTGACGATGAACACCACCAGCAGCACCAGCATGACGTCCACCAGCGGCGTGACGTTGATTTCACTGAGGACTTCGTCGCTGTCCTGGGTCGAAAAGGCCATATCAGGACGCCTCCTTCACCGGCTGGGTAAAACCAGCCTGGGCTTTTTGCACAGCGGGGTGCACCAACACACGGAAGGCACTCTTCTGCGCCAGGCTGTAGAAGTCGTGGGCAAAGTCATCGAGGTCGGCAGCGGTCAGCTTCAGACGACGCAGGAAGTAGTTGTAGACCAGCACCGCAGGCACTGCGACGGCGATACCCACACCGGTGGCCACCAGTGCAGCACCGATGGGGCCGGCGACGGTTTCCAGGCTGGCGGAGCCGGCCGCGCTGATGCCCTTGAGCGCTTCCATGATGCCCCACACGGTGCCGAACAGGCCGATGAAGGGCGAGGTGCTGCCGATACTGGCGACCACCGCCAGGCCGGTTTCCAGCGAGCGGCGCTCACGCACGATCTGCTGACGCAGGGCACGCTCCAGGCGGTCCTGGTGGTTGATGGCGTGGCTCAGGTCGTTGGCCTGGGTGTCGCCAACGGCAATCGCGGCGTAGCCAGACTGGGCAACGCGGGCAGCCGGGCCTGGCAGCTCGTGGCTGAGCTCGGCGGCCGAGTCCAGGCTGGAGGCCGCCCAGAACTGCTGGTGGACGCGTTTGTCCTGGTTCTTCAGCCGCACGAACTGCGCGACCTTGACCAGGGCCAGGCCCCAAGTGACGACAGAAAAACCAACCAGCAGCCAGATGACTGCGCTTTCAACGGATTCGAGGGGGGATGCCAGCAGGCTCATGATGATGTCTTCCTGTGTTCTGCGAAAAAGTTAGCGAAGCTTGAAATCGATCGGCACGCTGACCCAGCCGGTCTGGGCCACGTCGCCCTGCTTGGCGGGCACGAAGCTCCAGCGCTTCACCGCAGCCAACGCTGCGGCGTCGAGGGCATCACGGCCGCTGCTCTTCTGGACCTGGATCTGCCCGGGTTTACCGCTGGGCAGCACCTCTACACGCAGCAGCACGGTGCCTTCCCAACCCCGCCGCTGGGCCATCTGCGGATACTCCGGCGCCGGGTTTTTCAGATACGCGGCGTTGGCCGAAGCGGGCGTAACCGGGGCCGGCGCGGGTGGTGCGGGTGCAGGTGGTGCCGGGGCGGCCAGTGGGGCTGGCGGCGGCGCTTCGACCGGTTTGGGCTGTGGTTTGGGTGCTTGCTTGACCACAGGCTTGGGCACGGGCTTTGGCTTGGGTTTGGGCTTGGCGGCCAGTTCGTCGATCACGGGTGGTGGTGGCGGCGGCTCGACGACGGGTGGTGCAGGCGCAGGCGGTGGCGGTTCGACCACAGGGGGCGCGGGCGCTGCGAACTCGATGGTCATGGGCGGCACTTGCGGTGGCACCACGGGCAGCTCTGGCGTGGGTGCCTGGCTTACCCAGTACGCCGCAGCGCCGTGCAAAGCCAGCACCAGCAGGCCCAACACCAACTTGTCGCGGCGCTTGAGCCCGCTGACGGGCGTGCGTTGCAGGCGCAGCTGACCAAGCGGTAGGCGAAGCGTGCGTCCAAGCTCGACCAGGTCACCCGGGGCCGGGCGCCATGGCTGGTCGTAGGCCCTGACGGCCGACTGGACATTACCCATTGATCAAACTCCTGGGGTCTCGATTCAGGTATGGCTGAATCATCAGGGCCAGAGGCTTATCTCTTAAAGTAATGTTTAAAATTATAGTTATAACTTAAGTGAATATTGTTTTTGGAGGGTAGCGTGAAGGCCAAGAACTGCGCGGGCTGTGGCTGACCAAGCAAAACTCGATGCTTTGTGGGCATGCAAAATATTCAGGCAAGGCATGGAATTGCAGGCATAAAAAACCCGGGACCATGCCCGGGCTCTCATTACCTGAAGAGGCTCAGATATCCGCCACCTTCTGCCAAACCTTCGGCCGGAAGAACAATGTCTCCCCCCGCGCCAGCCCGGTCAGGCTGTCATGGTCTTTCACCACCTCGGCCTCGATCAGCTCGCTCTGCCCCTCGACTTTCAAGGTCACCCGGGTAGTCGCGCCCAACGGGCGAATATCCCGCACCTCGGCCGCATGGTGCCCTTCGGTCTCATGCCGCGACAGCGACACTTCGTGCGGGCGGAACAGCACATGGTGGCCTTCGCTCAGGGCCAGGCGGTTGGAGTCGCCCAGGAAGTGGTAGACGAAGTCGTTGGCCGGCTGCTCGTACACTTCGCCCGGCGAGCCGATCTGCTCGATCACGCCCTTGTTCATCACCACGATGCGGTCGGCCACTTCCATGGCTTCTTCCTGGTCGTGGGTCACGAATACCGAGGTCAGGTTGATGTCTTCGTGCAGCCGCGCCAGCCAGCGGCGCAGCTCTTTGCGCACCTTGGCATCCAGCGCACCGAACGGCTCGTCCAGCAGCAGCACCTTGGGCTCCACCGCCAGCGCGCGGGCCAAGGCGATACGCTGACGCTGACCGCCAGACAGCTGTTCGGGGTAGCGGTCGGACAACCAGTCCAGCTGCACCATGTTCAGCAGCTCATGCACCTTCTCGGCGATCTTGCTCTCGCTCGGGCGCTCGCCCTTGGGCTTCATGCGCAGGCCGAAAGCGACGTTGTCGAACACACTCATGTGGCGGAACAGCGCGTAGTGCTGGAACACGAAACCGACGTTGCGGTCACGCACGTCATGGCCGGACACGTCTTCGCCATGGAACACGATATTGCCCTGGTCCGGGGTTTCCAGGCCGGCGATGATGCGCAGCAGCGTGGTCTTGCCACAGCCGGACGGGCCGAGCAAAGCCACCAGCTCGCCGCTGTTGATGTCCAGGTTGATGTTGTCCAGGGCCTGGAAGCTGTTGAAGCGCTTGCTGACGTTACGAACTTCGATCGACATGAATCATTCCTCCGCGGCGCTGTGGCGCAGGCGGTTAATACGGTTCTCGCTCCACTGCTTGAGCAGCAGGATGAAGAGCGCCAGGATCAGCAACAGGCTGGCCACGCTGAAGGCCGCGACGTGGTTGTACTCGTTGTAGAGGATCTCCACGTGCAGCGGCAAGGTGTTGGTCACGCCACGAATGTGGCCCGACACCACCGACACCGCGCCAAACTCGCCCATGGCCCGTGCGGTACACAGCACCACGCCATAGATCAGGCCCCATTTGATGTTGGGCAAGGTCACGTGCCAGAACATCTGCCAGCCATTGGCGCCGAGCAGTCGCGCGGCCTCCTCTTCTTGCGTGCCCTGCTCCTGCATCAGCGGGATCAGTTCACGGGCCACGAACGGCACGGTGACGAAAATGGTCGCCAGGACGATGCCCGGTAGGGCAAACACGATCTGGATGTCGTGGTCCTGCAACCAGGGGCCGAACAGGCCTTGCGCACCGAACATCAGCACGTAGACCAGGCCGGCGATCACCGGCGACACCGAGAACGGCAGGTCGATCAGGGTGACCAAGATGCTCTTGCCACGGAAGGTGTACTTGCTGACGCACCAGGCGGCGCTGACGCCAAACACCAGGTTGAGCGGCACCGAGATGACGACTGCGAGCAGCGTCAGCTTCAGTGCCGACAAGGCGTCGGGCTCGAAGATAGCCTCGAAGAAGGTACCAAAACCGTTCTTCAGCGCCTGCGACACCACGATCACCAGCGGCAACAGCAGGAACAGGGCGAACACCAGCCAGCCAAGGCCGATCAGGATACGCCGCGAAGTGGCGTTGCCACGGCGGGCGGCGTTGGCGGCCGCGCTTGCACTCAGGGATGAACTGGACATGCCGGCCTCCTTCAAGGGGTTTCGATGCGGCGCTGCAACAGGTTGATCAGCAGCAGCAGGATGAAGGAAACCACCAGCATCAGCACGCCGATGGCGGTTGCGCCGGTGTAGTCGTACTGGTCGAGCTTGACCATGATCAGCAGCGGCAGGATCTCGGTCTTCATCGGCATGTTGCCGGCGATGAAGATCACCGAACCATACTCACCCACGCCACGGGCGAAGGCCAGGGCGAAGCCGGTGAGCCAGGCAGGCAGCAAGGCCGGCGCCAGTACATGGCGGAACACCTGCAGCGGCTTGGCGCCCAGGCAGGCAGCGGCCTCTTCCACTTCACGCGGGATGTCGGCCAGTACCGGCTGAACCGTGCGCACTACGAACGGCAAGGTGACGAAGGTCAGCGCCAGGGTGATACCCAGCGGGGTGTAGGCGATCTTGAAGCCAAGGTCGGTGGCGAACTGGCCAACCCAGCCCGCGGGCGCGTACAGGGCGGTCAAGGCGATACCGGCAACGGCGGTAGGCAGGGCGAACGGCAGGTCGATCATCGCATCGATGATCTTGCGCCCGGGGAAGGTATAGCGCACCAGCACCCAGGCCAGCAGGGTGCCGATCACACCGTTGATGATGGCGGCGAACAGGGCGGTGCCGAAACTCAGCTTGAGCGCGGCGAGTACCCGCGGCGCACTGACGATGTTCCAGAACTGCTCCCAGGTCAGCTGCGCGGCATGAATGAACATGGCTGCCAGCGGTATCAGCACGATCAGGCTGAGGTACACCAAGGTGTAGCCCAGCGTCAGCCCGAAGCCGGGTATGACGGGGGAAATACGACGTGACATAAGTATCCCTGGTTGAACGCACGAAGCCCGGAATCGATCCCGGGCTGGTGCAAGCTTTTGAATCCTGGGGCTACTTTGCAGCCCATTCGCGGCACAAGGCCGCTCCTACAGGGGATCGCGATTCCATGTAGGAGCGGCCTTGTGCCGCGAATGGGCCGCAACGCGGCCCCGCTTTTCCATGGCCCTTACTGTGCCTGATAGATCTGGTCGAACACACCGCCATCATTGAAGAATTTGGGTTGTGCAGTTTTCCAGCCACCGAAGTCCTTGTCGATGGTTACCAGGTCCAGTTTCGGGAATTGCTTGCCGAATTCGGCAGCAACTTTCTCGTCACGCGGGCGGTAGAAGTTCTCGGCGGCAATTTTCTGCCCGGCCGGGCTGTACAGGTGCTTGAGGTATTCGGTGGCAATCTCGGTATTGCCCTTCTTCTCGGCGTTCTTGTCCACCACGGCCACTGGCGGTTCGGCCAGGATCGACAGCGACGGCACGACGATGTCGAACTTGTCGGCGCCACCGTCTTCCTTCAGCGCCAGGAAGGCTTCGTTTTCCCAGGCCAGCAACACGTCGCCCTGGCCGTTGTTGACGAAGGTGATGGTCGAGCCACGGGCGCCGGTGTCCAGCACCGGTACGTGCTTGAACAGCTCCTGCACGTATTCCTTGGCCTTCTCTTCGCTACCGCCGGCCTTCAGGCCGTAGGCCCAGGCGGCCAGGAAGTTCCAGCGCGCACCGCCGGAGGTTTTCGGGTTGGGGGTGATGACCGACACGTCTTTCTTGATCAGGTCGCCCCAGTCCTTGATGCCTTTCGGGTTGCCCTTGCGCACCAGGAACACGATGGTCGAGGTGTACGGGGTGCTGGCGTCCGGCAGGCGGGTCTGCCAGTTGTCCGGCAGGGTCTTGCCGAGCTTGGCGACTTCGTCGATGTCACCGGCCAGGGCCAGGGTCACCACGTCGGCGCGCAGGCCGTCGATCACCGCACGGGCCTGCTTGCCCGAGCCACCGTGGGACTGCTGGATCTTCACCTTGTCGCCCGGGTGGGCCTGCTGCCAGTGCTTGATGAACTCGGCGTTGTACTGCTGGTACAGCTCGCGGGTCGGGTCGTAGGACACGTTCAGCAGTTCGTAGTCCTTGGCGATGGCGGAACCGGCAAAAACAGCGCTGGCCAAAGCGGCAAGCGCATAACGGCGGATGGACATGGTGAAGCTCCCGATTGGCATTTTTCTAGTTTTGAATGTGAGGCGCGATCAGCCGGCCTTGTTGCCGGGCTGTTGCAGGCGGAACTTCTCCTTGCGCTCGATCTGTACGACCTGAGCGTTGTGCACAGTGATCTCCACCGCACCGAAACGCAGGTCGCGCAAGGCGCTCTGGATTTCACGCAGAATGGTGGCTTCGTCCTGACCGTCGATGCTACGCAGAGATGCACTCATGCTCGTTCTCCTTGGAGTGAGGGTGCCGGGCAGAGGTTTGAAGGGGATTTGCGCCTGGCTTGAGGGCAATAGTAGTGAGGCGGAGTTATTCTTAAAAATACTGTTTAAGAATGTTTATATAACCAAATTAAAATCACGATTTTACAGGCGACAACAACCTCTGTGGGAGCGGGCGTGCCCGCAAATGCGGCAGTGAATCCACCACCGCATTCGCGGGCACGCCTGCTCCCACAGTGTTCAGTGTTGGGTTTTAGTGCTGTTTTCAGGCTCACGGATCTTGTACCAGGCCACATACAAGGCCGGCAGGAACAACAGCGTCAGCAGGGTGGCCACAATGATCCCGCCAATCATGGCGTACGCCATCGGCCCCCAGAACACTTCGCGGGCAATCGGGATCATGCCCAGGCTCGCCGCCGCCGCCGTCAGCAATATCGGCCGGCGCCGGTGGTTAGTAGCCTCCACCACCGCGTCCCAGGGCGAGAAGCCCTGGGCCTCGAACTCGTCGATCTGGGTCACCAGGATCACCGAGTTGCGAATGATGATACCCGCCAGCGCGAGGATGCCGAGAATCGCCACAAAGCCCATGGGCGTGCCTGTGGGCACCAGTGCGATGATCACGCCAATCAGCCCCAGCGGCGCCACGCTCACCACCAGGAACAGCTTCTGCACGCTGTGCAGCTGGATCATCAGGAAAGTGGCCATGAGGAACAGCATCAGCGGGATCACCTTGCGGATCGGCCCTTGCGCCTTGGCGCTTTCCTCCACCGTACCGCCGGTAGCCACCTCGAAGCCCACCGGCAGCTTGCTGGCGAATTCGTCGATCTTCGGCTTCAGCTGGGCCACCAGGTCGGTGGGCTGGATGTCGCCGTTGACCGACGCCTTGATGGTGATGGTCGGTTTGCGGTCCCGCCGCCACACCAGCGGCTGCTCCAGCTCATAACGCACCGTGGCGAACGACAGCAACGGGATCGAGGTGCCGTTGGGCGTGAGGATCTGCAGGTTCTGCAGGGTATCAGGCGAGCCGCGCTCGCTGTTTTCGGCACGGGCCACCACGTTGACCAGGTAGATGTTGTCATTGACCTGGGTGATCTGCACGCCGCTGACGATGCTGTTCATCACATTGGCCACGTCTTCCGACGACAACCCTAGCTGGCGTGCCTTGTCCTGGGCGATTTCCACGCGCAGCACCTTACCCGGCTCGTTCCAGTCATAGATCATCTCGCCGATGTGCTCGTTCTGGTCGAGCAAGGTGGCCAGTTCGATGGCATGCTTGCGCACTTCGTCGATGTTGGCACCACTGACCCGATACTGGATCGGCCGCCCTACCGGCGGGCCCATTTCCAGCGACTGTACGTTGGTACCAATGCCGACGAACTCTTCGTGCAGGATCTTCTGCAAACGAGCCATCATGGCCTGACGCTCTTCGAAGCCTTTGCTGACGATCACCAACTGCGCGTAGTACGGGTTCTGCAATTGTTGGTCGAGGGGAAGGTAAAAACGAATGGCACCCTGGCCGATGTAGGTGCTCCAGTGCACCAGGTCCGGGTCATCCTTGATCCGTGCCTCGAAGCGGTCGACCACCTTGCGCGTCTCCTCGATCGAGGCGTTTTGCGGCAGGTTGAGGTCGACCAGGATTTCCGGGCGGTCCGAGGACGGGAAGAACTGGTTCTGCACAAAGCGCTCGCAGAAAATGGCCAGCACAAACAACAGCACGGTGCCGATGATGGTCAGCCAGCGGTTGCGCATGCACCACAGCAGGCCATGTTCGAAAGCCTTGCCCAGGCGGCCAGGCTCGGCTTCATGGGGTTTGACCTTGCTGCTAAGGATGTGTACGCCCAGCACGGGCGCGAAGAACACCGCCACCACCCATGACACGATCAGCGCCACGGCAATCACGGCAAACAGGGTGTAGGTATATTCACCGGCCGAACTGGCGTTCAGGCCGATCGGCACGAAACCGGCCACAGTCACCAGGGTGCCGGTCAGCATGGGGAAGGCTGTGGAGGTGTAGGCAAACGTCGCCGCCTGCTCCTTGCTTTCACCCATCTCCAGCCGCGTGACCATCACCTCCACGGTGATCATTGCATCGTCCACCAGCAGACCAAGCGCAATGATCAGCGCCCCCAGCGAAATCCGCTGCATGGTGATGCCGCTGTACTCCATGAATACGAACACCATGGCCAGCACCAGCGGGATCGAACACGCCACCACCAGGCCTGCGCGCACGCCCAGGCTGATGAAACTCACCCCCAGTACGATCACTACCGCCTCGAACAGTGCGCTGGTGAAGCCGCCGACGGCCTGTTTCACCACCACCGCCTGGTCCGACACGGTGTGTACCCCAACCCCTATCGGCAAGTCCTCGACCACTTTGTCCATACGCTTTTTCAGCGCCGCACCGAACACCTGGATGTTGCCCCCGGCCTTCATGCCGATGGCCAGCCCAAGCGCGGTCTGGCCGTTGTAGCGGAACATGGGTGACGGCGGGTCGACATACCCGCGTTCGATATCCGCAATATCCGCCAGGCGGAAGAAGCGGTCATTGATGCGCAGGTTGACCGTTTCCAGGTCTTTTTCCGAGGCGAACTGCCCGGTGGTGCGCACCGAAATGCGCTCGGGGCCGGCCTCGATCACGCCGGCCGGGGTCACGGCGTTCTGCGATTGCAAGGCCTGCATGACCTGGCGCTGGTCAATGCCCAGCGCAGCCAGCTTGCGGGTGGAGAAGTTCAGGTACAGCACTTCATCCTGGGTACCGACCAACTCGATCTTACCGATGTTGGGCACATCGCGGACCTCAGCCCTGGCTTGCTCCACGTAGTCGCGCAACTGGCGCAGGGTAAGGCCATCGGAGGTAAAGGCGTAGATCGAGCCGAATACATCACCGAATTCGTCATTGAACGCAGGCCCCTGGATGCCCTGAGGGAACTGGCCGCGAATGTCCTGGATCTTCTTGCGCACCTGGTACCAGATGTCCGGGATGTCCTTGGCCTTGGTGGTGTCGCGCAGGTACACGTAGACCGTGGACTCACCCGGCCGGGTGTAGCTTTTGGTGTAATCGAGGGAATCGAGTTCTTCGAGTTTCTTTTCGATGCGGTCGGTGACCTGGTACAGCGTCTCGTCCTGGGTCGCGCCTGGCCAACGGGTCTGGATCACCATGGTCTTGATGGTGAACGACGGGTCTTCCTCACGGCCCAGGTTGAAATAGGAAAATATCCCCATCAGCAGGCCAACGAACATCAGGTACCAGACGAAGGATTGATGCTTGAGTGCCCAGTCGGACAGGTTGAAGCTTCCTTTCATTGCGCATCCTCGTCGAAGGTGACCTTCTGGCCAGGCTTGAGGCTGTTCACACCTGCGGTCACGACGCGCTCGCCAGGCTGCACGCCCGACGTCAGGACGATGCTGTCGGCGGTGCGGTCGATCAACGCCACATCACGGGTGGCCACGGTCTTCTGCTGCGTGTCGATCACCCACACCTGGGTTTTGCCGTCACGTTCCAGCAAGGCACTCGCGGGTAGCTCGCTGCGTGGCGTCACTTCCGCGCTCAAGGTCACGCTGATGGCGGTGCCCAGGTGGAACGCCGCCGGTGTGCTCGCCAGGGTCAGCCGGGCGCGTCGGGTGCGGGTGGTGGCGTCGGCCTGGGGTTCCAGCTCGCGCAGGCTGGCCGTGGTGTTGATGGTCGGGTCCAGTTGCGAGGCCACGGTAAAGGTCAGGCCCTGGCTCAACTGCTCGGCCAGGCCGATCGGCAGGTCGATCACCGCTTCCTTCACATCCGGCCGGGCCAGGGTTACCACGGCCTGGCCTGCGGTGACGGTTTGCCCGGCTTCGGCCTGCCAGGCGGTGATCACGGCAGCGTGGTCGGTGCGCAAGGTGCTGTAGTCAAGCTGGTCACGGGCTTGGCTGAGCGCCGAGCGCGCCTGCTCCAGTGCTGCGCTGGTGGTTTTCAGGTTGGTCTGGGCGATATCCAGCTGGGCCTGGGCGCCCACTCCGCGGTCGTACAGCTGCTGCTGGCGGCGGGCATCGGCCTGGGCGTTGATCCACTGGGCCTGCACCTTGGCCAGGTCGCCTTCGGCGGCACGCAGCTGGTTTTGCTGGTCGGTCGGGTCGAGGGTAGCCAAGGTGTCGCCCGGCTTCACCTGGGCGCCCACGTCCAGCCAACGCCGGGCAATACGGCCGGAAACCCGAAAGCCCAGGGTGCTTTCAAAGCGCGCCTGGATACTGCCGGCAAAACGACCCAGCTGCGACTCGACCTGGGGTTCGACCTTCACCGACAACACCGGCCGAATCGGCTCTGGCGCCTCGTCCTCGCTGCTGCAACCCACCAGCAGCACGCCAGCCGACAGCATCAGCAGCAGGCGCTTCATAGCTCACCCCCTTGGGCCTTGGCGTCGACCTTCTGAACCTGCATGCCGGGGTGCAATAACTGGCCGCCATTGACCACCACGGTCTCGCCGCCTTTAAGGCCGCTGGCGACCACAATTTTGCCGGTGAGGTAACGGCTGACTTCGACTTTGCGCAGTTCCACCTTGTCGCCCTCGCCTACCACCCACACGGCGGGCTCATGCAGGGCTTTTGTCAGTGCCGACCACGGTAGCTCGACGCTGGGCCGGCCTTGGGCATTGGTGGTGGCGGTGACCGGTGCGCCCAACCGCATGCCCACGGGCACATCTTTCAGGCCTACCTTGACCTGCACCGTGCCGCTTTGCGCCGATACCGTGGGGGTGATTTCACGCACGAAGCCATGTGCCTGGACCTTGGGGTTGTCCAGCAGGCTGACGATCACCCCGGCATCGCTGGGCGGCGCCACCAGCAGCGATTCGTACACGTTGAACACCGCATCACGGTCGCCATCGGTGGCCAGGCTGAAGATGGGCATCGTGGCCTGCACCACCTGGCCGACTTCGGCCTGACGCTCGGTGATGACCCCCGCGGCCTCGGAGACCAGTGCGGTGTAGCTGAGCTGTTCGTTGGCGTTGGCCAGTTGCGCCTGGGCGGCCTTGAGCGCGCTCTGGTTGCTGCGCAGCGCGGCTTCGGCGGAGTCGTATTCACTTTGGCTGGTGTAGCCCTTGGGCAGCAGTTTTTGCTGGCGCACAAAGGCGGCGCTGGTCTGGGTGACCCGCGCCTGGGCGGCGAACACCTCGGCCTTGGCCGAGTCGACGTTGTTCTGCAGGTCTTTCGGGTCCAGCCGGGCCAGCACCTGGTTGGCCTTGACGTGGTCGCCCACATCGACGCTGCGCGAAATGATCTTTCCGCCCACACGGAACGACAGGTCAGTCTGCACCCGCGCTTGCACATCGCCCGTCAGGGTGACCCTGGCAGCGAAATCGGTGGGTTGGACCTGTTGCACACCGACCCGAGGCAGCGTCTCGGGGACCTCTTCCTTGCTACAGCCGGTGAGCATGGACAGCAAGCCCAAGCCTGCCAGCAACAGTGGACGCGTCACCCTCATGCAGGCTCCTAGCTTGCGCACAAATGATTTGTGAGATGCGACTGTCAGCGTAGTTCAGGGTTCGATAAACATCACTGACGGATAGAGGACGTATGCGCGTCAGGGCATCAAGGTGCACGCCTCGATTTTTTCGGTGCTTATCAGATCGA
>NZ_BCBJ01000035.1:0-14520 GCF_001320605.1 Pseudomonas sp. NBRC 111133
ATCTGATAGGCGCTAACAATGGCCAGCCATGCACCTGGCTGCCCTGACACCCCACAGAGCCGAAACCCTGCGGGGATGTCTACACAGTCAGGCCGACGCCGCAACCTGCGCCGGGCGCTTGACCTGTGGCTGCGAAGCATTGGCCGCCGCACCCTCTTCGATCGCCTGCTGAATCGCCTTGCGACGACGCTCTTCGGCCTGGCGGCTGAAGTACCAGACAAAGAAGGTCACCAGCGACACCGACAGCAGGATCAGGCTGGCCACGGCGTTGATCTCTGGCTTCACGCCCAGGCGCACGGCCGAGAACACTTCCATCGGCAAGGTGGTCGAGCCCGGGCCGGACACGAAGCTGGCCAGTACCAGGTCGTCCAGCGACAGCGCGAACGACATCATGCCTCCCGCCGCCAGCGATGGCGCGATCATCGGGATGGTGATCAGGAAGAACACCTTCCACGGCTTGGCACCCAGGTCCATTGCCGCTTCTTCGATCGACAGGTCCAGCTCGCGCAGGCGTGCCGACACCACCACCGCCACGTACGCTGCACAGAACGTGGTGTGGGCGATCCAGATGGTCACGATGCCACGCTCCTGCGGCCAGCCGATCATCTGCGCCATGGCCACGAACAGCAGC
Source organism: Pseudomonas sp. NBRC 111133 (assembly GCF_001320605.1). Lineage (NCBI taxonomy): Bacteria > Pseudomonadati > Pseudomonadota > Gammaproteobacteria > Pseudomonadales > Pseudomonadaceae > Pseudomonas > Pseudomonas sp. NBRC 111133. The sequence goes on from NZ_BCBJ01000035.1 coordinate 632, forward strand.
AACAGCGACAGACCGGTGATCACTTCAGGCATTACCAGCGGCGCGGTGACCAGGCCACCGAACAGCGTACGGCCCTTGAAGCGGGTGACCCGGGTCAGCACAAAGGCCGCCAGGGTACCCAGCGCTACCGCAGCCACCGCCGTGTAGCAGGCGATTTCCAGCGAGCGCATCACCGAACCCATCAGCTGGGTGTTGTCAAGCAGGCCGACGTACCACTTCACCGACCAACCGCCCCACACCGTTACCAGCTTGGAGGCGTTGAACGAGTAGATCACCAAAATCAGCATCGGCAGGTAGATGAACAGCAAGCCCAGCACCAGCATCAGCTTGGAGAAACTGAAGCGTTTCATGCGCGGCCCTCCATTTCTTTGGCCTGGCTGCGGTTGAACAGCAGGATCGGCACGATCAGGATCGCCAGCATCACCACCGCCAGGGCAGAGGCCACCGGCCAGTCACGGTTGTTGAAGAACTCTTGCCACAGCACCTTACCAATCATCAGGGTTTCCGGGCCGCCGAGCAGTTCAGGGATCACGAACTCGCCCACCACCGGGATGAACACCAGCATGCAGCCGGCGATGATGCCGTTTTTCGACAGCGGCACGGTGATCTTCCAGAAGCTGTTGAAAGTGCTCGAACCCAGGTCCGAAGCGGCCTCCAGCAACGAAGGGTCATGCTTCACCAGGTTGGCGAACAGCGGCAGGATCATGAACGGCAGGTACGAATAGACCACGCCGATGTACACCGCCAGGTTGGTGTTGAGGATTTGCAGCGGCTGGTCGATCAACCCGGTCCACAGCAGGAAGCCGTTGAGCAGGCCGTTGTTGCTGAGGATGCCCATCCAGGCATAGACGCGGATCAGGATCGCGGTCCAGGTCGGCATCATGATCAGCAGCAGCAATACCGTCTGCGTCTCCTTCTTGGCGTTGGCGATGGCATAGGCCATCGGGTAGCCGATCAGCAGGCACAGCAGGGTGCTGAAGAAGGCCATCTTCAACGAGCCCAGGTAGGCCGAGATGTACAGCTCATCCTCGGTCAGCAGGCCGTAGTTGGCCAGGTTGAGTACCAGCTGGATCTTGTCTTCGACGTAGCTGTAGATCTCGGTATACGGCGGGATCGCCACGTCAGCTTCGGCAAAGCTGATCTTCAACACGATGAAGAACGGCAGCATGAAGAACAGGAACAGCCAGATGAACGGCACGCCGATCACCAGGTGCCGCCCCTCCGGAATGATGCGCTGGAGTGCTCGCTTGAGCTTGCGAGGTTTCATGACCGCAGTACCACGCCGCTGTCGTCTTCCCACCACACGTACACTTCATCGCCCCAGGTCGGGCGGGTGCCCTGGCGCTCGGCGTTGGCAACGAACGACTGGGCGATCTTGCCGCTCGGCAGCTCTACGTAGAACACCGAATGACCACCCAGGTAAGCGATGTCGTGCACCTTTCCGCGCGACCAGTTGTGCTCGCAGGTCGGCTGCTGGGTAGTGACCAGCATCTTTTCCGGGCGCAAGGCGTAGGTGATGTGCTTGTCTTCCACCGAGGTGGTGATGCCGTGGCCGACGTAGATCTTGCGCTCCAGCTCCGGGCTGGCAATGATCGCGTGGCCTTCGGCATCGTCGACCACTTCACCTTCGAACAGGTTGACGTTACCGATGAACTCGCACACCAGGCGGCTGGTGGGGGTCTCGTAGATGTCCACCGGCGAGCCGATCTGGGCAATCCAGCCCAGGTGCATGATGGCGATGCGCTGGGCCATGGTCATGGCCTCTTCCTGGTCGTGGGTCACCATTACGCAGGTCACACCCACGCGCTCGATGATCTCTACCAGCTCCAGCTGCATCTGCGAACGCAGTTTCTTGTCCAGCGCGCCCATCGGCTCGTCGAGCAGCAGCAGCTTGGGGCGCTTGGCCAGGGAGCGTGCCAGGGCCACACGCTGACGCTGACCACCGGACAGCTGGTGCGGCTTGCGCTTGGCGTACTGGGTCATGTGCACCAGCTTGAGCATCTCGGCCACGCGGGCGTCAATCTCGGCCTTGGGCATCTTGTCCTGCTGCAGGCCGAAGGCGATGTTCTGCGCCACGGTCATGTGCGGGAACAGCGCGTAGGACTGGAACATCATGTTGATCGGCCGCTCGTAGGGCGGCATGTCGGTGATGTCTACGCCATCGAGGAAAATCCGCCCTTCCGTCGGGCGCTCGAAGCCGGCCAGCATGCGCAGCAAGGTGGACTTGCCCGAGCCGGAGCCGCCCAGCAGGGCGAAGATCTCGCCCTTGCGGATTTCCAGGGACACATCGTCCACGGCTACGGTTTCGTCGAATTTTTTCGTAACCCGGTCGATCTTGACCAGCACCTGCTTGGGTTGCTGGCCACCCTCGAGGGCTTTTTTATAGGCACCGGAGGCAACTGCCATGAGTGAAACTCCCAACAAGATTTTTGTACCCGCGCGGCCTGGTCTGCAGGTGCGCTGCGGGTCTGGATAATTACTTGCCCGACTTGACCTTGGTCCAGCTGCGGGTCATCAGCCGTTGCACCTTGGGTGGCAACTCTGAGTTCACGAACATCTTGTCCAGCACTTCCTGCGGTGGGTAAACCGCGGCGTCAGTCCTCACGGCCTGGTCCATCAGGTCGCCAGCCTTGGGGTTCGGGTTGGCGTAACCGACGTAATCACTGACCTGGGCGATAACCTCAGGTTTCAGCAAATAGTTGATGAAGGCATGGGCCTCTTTGACGTTCTTGGCGTCCTTGGGGATCGCCAGCACGTCGAACCAGAGGTTGCCGCCTTCCTTGGGAATGGCGTAGGCCAGGTTCACGCCCTTCTTCGCTTCTTCAGCGCGGGCCTTGGCCTGGAACACATCACCCGAGAAACCCGCCGCGACGCAAATGTCGGCATTGGCCAGGTCGGTGATGTACTTGGACGAGTGGAAGTAGGTCACGTACGGGCGTACGGCCAGCAGCTTCTGCTCGGCTTTTGCGTAATCCTTGGGGTCGGTGCTGTTGGGGTTGAGCCCCATGTAGTTGAGCACCGCCGGGAGCATTTCATCCGCCGAGTCGAGGAAGGCCACACCGCACTTGGAGAGCTTCTTCATGTTCTCGGGCTCGAACAAAACGGCCCAGGAGTCGATGGTGTCCACGCCCAGCACGGCCTTCACCTTGTCGACGTTGTAACCGATGCCGTTGGTGCCCCACAGGTAAGGCACGGCGTACTGGTTGCCCGGGTCGTTCTTTTCCAGGCGCTTCATCAACGCCGGGTCGAGGTTGGAATAGTTGGGCAGCAGGCTCTTGTCGAGCTTCTGGAACGCGCCCGCCTTGATCTGCTTGCCGAGGAAATGGTTGGACGGCACCACCACGTCATAGCCGGTGTTACCGGCCAGCAGCTTACCTTCCAGGGTTTCGTTGGAGTCGAACACGTCCTGCACGGGCTTGATGCCCGTGGCTGTCTCGAAGTCCGCGAGTGTGGTTGGGCCGATGTAGTCGGACCAGTTGTAGAAGTGCACCGTAGGCGCCGCTTGGACGCTGCATGCCAGCGTCAGGCCCGCACCAGCCATCAAGGCCTTGCGGAATACAGAAATAGACAAGTGGGTGCTCCTCACAATCAGTGCCTGGGTAGCGACAATGCTGCCGCACACGCAAAACCGGCGCGCAACTTACCTTCGCAGCTTCGATGCCGCAATCATCAATTGCCTTTCACTGGCTCTGAGCCGGGAAGCCCCGGCCCAGAGGTGCCGCATCGAGCTTATTTGCCCGACTTGATCTTGGTCCAGCTGCGGGTGATCACACGCTGGGCAGAAGCTTCAGGCGCAGCGATGGCGTACAGCTGCTTCTTCACTTCGGCTGGCGGGTAGATGCTCGGGTCGCTGGTGATGTCTTTGTCCACGAACGGAGTGGCAGCAGCGTTGCCATTCGGGAAGCGCACGGCGTTGGTGATTTCAGCCATGATTTCTGGCTGCATCAGGAAGTCCATGAACTGGTAGGCAGCGTCTTTATGCTCGGCATCTTTCGGGATGGCGACCATGTCGTAGAAGGTGCCGGCACCTTCTTTCGGAATCACGTAGTCCACTTTGACCTTGTCGCCAGCTTCGTGGGCGCGGGCCTTGGACTGCTCCAGGTCACCCGAGTAACCGACGGCCACGCAGATGTTGCCGTTGGCCATGTCGCCGATGTACTTGGACGAGTGGAAGTAGGTGATCGAAGGACGAATCTTGAGGAACAGATCCTCGGCGGCCTTCAGGTCTTCTTTCTTGGTGCTGTTGCTCGGCAGGCCCAGGTAGTGCAGCGCGGCAGGCAGCATTTCGGTCGGAGCGTCGAGGAAGCTCACGCCGCAGCTCTTGAGCTTGGCGATGTTCTCAGGCTTGAACACCACGTCCCACGAGTCGATCTTGTCCACGCCCAGCGCGGCCTTGACTTTCTCCGGGTTGTAGCCGATGCCGATCGAACCCCACATGTACGGGAAGGCGTGCTTGTTGTCCTTGTCGCTGGCGTCGCCAACGGCTTTGAGCAGGTCGGTGTCGAGGTTCTTCCAGTTCGGCAGCTTGGAGCGGTCCAGTTCTTCGTACACACCGGCCTTGATCTGCTTGGCCAGGAAGTTGTTGGACGGCACCACGATGTCGTAGCCCGACTTGCCGGCCAGCAGCTTGGCTTCGAGGGTTTCGTTGCTGTCGAAGACGTCGTACTTGACCTTGATACCGGTCTGCTTCTCGAACTTGGCAATGGTGTCTGGTGCGATGTAGTCCGACCAGTTGTAGACGTTCAACACCTTGTCTTCAGCCTGTGCAGCAGTAGCCATGGCACCCATCAGGGCTGCGGCCAGCAACGTCTTGCCCATTTTATTCATGCGTCATGCTCCAGATTTTTTTGATTAGCCATCCGTTCAGCAGCCAGGTCCCGCAGTACACGCGTTTGGGCGACTGAAGCAGTCGCTAGTCTGGCAAGTTACAAGGCTCTGTTTCAAGGAAAGCAGGGCCTTGTAACGACTTAATGTCACATCGCTAGCCTAGCAGGTGATCAGTTGATCGCTTCGAGGGTGAGGTCCAGGCACTTGCGCGCCTTTTCCACCAGTTCGTCGATCTCCGCGTGGCTGATCACCAGCGGCGGGGCGATGATCATGGTGTCACCCACTGCGCGCATGATCAGGCCGTTCTCGAAGCAGAAGTTACGGCAGATCATGCCCACGCCCTTGCCTTCGTAACGGCTGCGCGTGGCCTTGTCCTTGACCAGCTCGATCGCGCCGAGCAGGCCCAGGCCGCGTACTTCGCCCACCAGCGGGTGGTCCTGCAGCTCACGCAAACGCTTTTGCAAATACGGTGCCGCTTCGGTGCGCGCCTTCTCGACAATGTGCTCGTCGCGCAGGATGCGCAGGTTTTCCAGGCCCACTGCAGCCGCTACCGGGTGGCCCGAGTAGGTGAAGCCGTGGTTGAAGTCACCCCCTTCGCTGAGTACCTGGGCAACCTTGTCACGCACGATCACACCGCCCATGGGGATGTAACCGGAGGTCAGGCCCTTGGCGATGGTCATCAGGTCGGGCTTGAGGCCGTAATAGTCAGAGCCGAACCACTCGCCGGTGCGGCCGAAACCACAGATGACTTCGTCGGCGACGAACAGGATGTCGTACTTGGCAAGGATCTCCTTCACCTTCGGCCAGTAGGTTTCCGGTGGGATGATCACGCCGCCGGCGCCCTGGATTGGCTCGGCAATGAAGGCGGCGACGTTGTCTTCGCCGACTTCGAGAATTTTCTTTTCCAGCTGCTCGGCTGCCCACACACCGAACTGGTCCGGGGTCATGTCGCCACCTTCACCGAACCAGTAAGGCTGCGGGATGTGCACGATGCCCGGGATCGGCAGGCCGCCCTGTTCGTGCATGCCGCTCATGCCGCCCAGGCTGGCACCGGCCACGGTGGAGCCGTGGTAGCCATTGATGCGGCCGATGATGGTCTGTTTGTGCGGTTTGCCCTTCAGCGCCCAGTAGTGGCGCACCATGCGCAGCACGGTGTCGTTGCCTTCGGAGCCGGAGCCGGTGAAGAACACATGGGTCATGCCCTCTGGCGCCACGTCGGTGATCGCCTTGGCCAGCTCCAGCGCAGGCGGGTGAGCGGTCTGGAAGAACAGGTTGTAGTACGGCAGTTCGCGCATCTGCTTTTCTGCCGCCTGCACCAGTTCTTCACGGCCGTAACCGACCGCCACGCACCACAGGCCGGCCATGCCGTCGAGGATCTTGTGCCCCTCGCTGTCCCACAAATGCACACCCTGGGCCTTGGTGATGATGCGCGGCCCCTTGGCTTTCAGCTGCTTGTAGTCACTGAAAGGTGCGAGATGATGCTCCCCGCTCAAGGTTTGCCATTCACGGGTTTGCGGGTTGTTGACGCTCATGTGCTTCTCCGTAATTCGACCGCCGCGCTCCAGCGGCACCAGGGTTTATCAGACAGCGAACAGCAGGAACTCACGCTCCCAGGAACTGATGACACGCTTGAAGTTCTCGTGCTCGGCGCGCTTGGTGGCGACGTAGCCGGTGATGAACTTCTTGCCCAGGTACTGCACCAGCGCGCGGCTGTTTTCCATGCGTTCCAGGGCGTCTTCGATGGTCAGCGGCAGGCGCAGGTTGCGGCGCTCGTAGCCACGGCCCTGTACTGGCGCGCTGGCCTCGATGGCTTCGACCATGCCGATGTAGCCACACAGCAGGCTGGCGGCGATGGCCAGGTACGGGTTGGCGTCGGCGCCCGGCAAGCGGTTCTCGACCCGACGGCTTTGCGGGCCGGCATCCGGTACGCGCAGGCCGACGGTGCGGTTTTCTTCGCCCCACTCCACGTTTACCGGCGCCGAGGTGTCAGGCAGGAAGCGGCGGAACGAGTTGACGTTGGGGGCGAACAGCGGCAGCGCCTCGGGGATGAACTTCTGCAGGCCACCGATGTGGTTGAGGAACAGCGCGCTCATGCTGCCGTCTTCGTTGCTGAAGATGTTCTTGCCGGTGGCCACGTCGATCACGCTCTGGTGCAGGTGCATGGCACTGCCCGGCTCGCCGGTCATCGGCTTGGCCATGAAGGTGGCGGCCACGTTGTGCTTGAGCGCCGCTTCGCGCATGGTGCGCTTGAACACCAGGATCTGGTCGGCCAGGTGCAGCGCGTCGCCGTGACGGAAGTTGATTTCCATCTGCGCCGTGCCGTCTTCGTGAATCAGCGTGTCCAGGTCCAGCTGTTGCAGTTCGCACCAGTCGTAGACGTCTTCGAACAGCGGGTCGAATTCGTTGGCGGCTTCGATCGAGAACGACTGGCGGCCGGTTTCCGGGCGGCCCGAACGGCCAACCGGCGGCTGCAGCGGGAAGTCCGGGTCTTCGCTGCGCTTGGTCAGGTAGAACTCCATCTCGGGCGCTACGATCGGCTGCCAGCCCTTGTCGGCGTAGAGCTTGAGCACTTTTTTCAGCACGTTGCGCGGCGACAGTTCGACCGGGTTGCCCTTCTTGTCGTAGGTGTCGTGGATCACCTGCGCGGTCGGCTCGATGGCCCACGGCACCAGGAACACCGCCTTCTCGTCAGGGCGGCAGATCATGTCGATGTCGGCCGGGTCGAGCAGTTCGTAATAGATGTCGTCGTCGACGTAGTCGCCGGTCACGGTCTGCAGCAGCACGCTCTCGGGCAGGCGCATGCCTTTTTCGGCGATGAATTTGTTGGTAGGCGAAATCTTGCCGCGCGTGATGCCGGTCAGGTCACTGATCATGCATTCGACTTCGGTGATCTTGTGCTCTTTCAACCAATCGGTGAGCTGGTCGAGGTTGTTACTCATAAATACCTCAGGAGGTAAGGTGGTCCACGCTCTGATTCTGGATGGAGTACATTGCTAAAGCAAAAACCCCCGCGCAGAGCCACAGTGGATACACTGAAAACAGCTGTGTCCGTAATGAGTTCAAAAGGCAGGAAGACGAAGCGAAGGGCGGCAAGCCGCTACGAGGGCGGGCCCGGAAGCGCCAAACGTCAATTATTGCGGCCAGGGCGGCCACGCCATTGACGAAGCTTGCAAAAACGGCGGAGGTACCCGACGGCACTGCGCAGGCAGTACTTTCAGGTCGCGGCAAGCGGACCATGTGACCCTCGTATTATTGTGTTTTGGGTTGAGACCGAGCTTAGCCTTGTTCATTTTTTTACACAACACCTCCGTAAAAAATAAAACACGGCGTGTCGGAGATAGCCCTTTACGCGGGAAATAGCGGATAATGGCTTGCCCCGATATGCAGCAAATCTGCCGTAGATGTGCCATTTCAGGGCATCATGGGGTTGGCTTGACATCAGTATGGCTTTTCGATTGACTGGTCCTGCAAGCCCCCCTTGATTGATATTTTTAACAACAAAGGTGTTGCATCATGTCGGTACCCCCGCGTGCCGTTCAGCTTAACGAAGCGAACGCGTTCCTTAAGGAACATCCTGAGGTTCTCTACGTTGACCTTCTGATTGCAGATATGAATGGTGTGGTGCGTGGCAAGCGCATCGAGCGCACCAGCCTCCACAAGGTTTACGAGAAAGGCATCAACCTGCCTGCCTCCCTCTTCGCCCTGGACATCAACGGTTCCACCGTCGAAAGCACCGGGCTTGGCCTGGACATCGGCGATGCTGACCGCATCTGCTACCCGATCCCTGGCACCCTCTCCAACGAACCCTGGCAAAAACGCCCGACCGCCCAGCTGCTGATGACCATGCACGAGCTGGAAGGCGAGCCGTTCTTCGCCGACCCGCGTGAAGTGCTGCGCCAGGTGGTGAGCAAGTTCACCGAGATGGGCCTGACCATCTGTGCCGCGTTCGAGCTGGAGTTCTACCTGATCGACCAGGAGAACGTGAACGGCCGCCCGCAGCCGCCGCGCTCGCCAATTTCGGGCAAACGCCCACAGTCGACCCAGGTGTACCTGATCGACGACCTCGACGAATATGCCGACTGCCTGCAGGACATCCTCGAAGGCGCGAAAGAGCAAGGCATCCCGGCCGACGCCATCGTCAAGGAAAGCGCCCCGGCGCAGTTCGAAGTTAACCTGCACCACGTGGCCGACCCGCTCAAGGCCTGCGACTACGCGGTACTGCTCAAGCGGTTGATCAAGAACATCGCCTACGACCATGAAATGGACACCACCTTCATGGCCAAGCCCTACCCGGGCCAGGCAGGCAACGGCCTGCATGTACACATTTCCGTGCTGGACAAAGATGGCAACAACATCTTCACCAGCGAGGATCCCGAGCAGAACGCCGCGCTACGTCACGCTGTCGGCGGTGTGCTCGAGACCCTGCCAGCGTCCATGGCGTTCCTCTGCCCGAACGTGAACTCGTACCGCCGCTTTGGCGCGCAGTTCTACGTACCGAACGCGCCGAGCTGGGGCCTGGACAACCGCACCGTGGCCCTGCGCGTGCCGACCGGCTCGCCGGACGCCGTGCGCATCGAGCACCGGGTGGCCGGTGCCGACGCCAACCCGTACCTGATGATGGCTGCCGTGCTGGCCGGTGTGCATCATGGCCTGACCAACAAGATCGAACCGGGTGAGCCGATTGAAGGCAACTCGTACGAGCAGCTGGAGCAGAGCCTGCCGAACAACCTGCGCGATGCCCTGCGCGAGCTGGACGACAGCGAGATCCTGAACAAGTACATCGATCCGAAGTACATCGACATCTTTGTCGCGTGCAAGGAAAGCGAGCTGGAGGAGTTCGAACACTCCATCTCCGACCTCGAGTACAACTGGTACCTGCACACCGTGTAAGCAAAAACGCCGCCCACAAGGGCGGCGTTTTTCATTGGGCTGCAGGCAACTCGATCCCTGTAGGAGCGGCCTTGCCACAGGCAGATACCTTACAAGGACTTCTCGAAAATCTTCGAATTACGCTGATAGTTGTACAGCGAAGCCCGAGCAGCCGGCAGTCGCTCAACCCCACTGGGCGCAAACCCGCGTTCGCGGAACCAGTGCGCCGTACGCGTAGTAAGTACAAACAAGGTATTCAACCCCATCTGCCGCGCCCGGCTCTCGATACGCTCCAGCAATTCATCCCCACGCCCGCCATGGCGATACTCCGGGTTCACCGCCAGACACGCCAGCTCCCCTGCCTCGGAGTCGGCAATCGGGTACAGCGCCGCACAGGCGATGATCATGCCCTCGCGCTCCACCACGCTGAACTGCTCGATTTCCCGCTCCAGGACCTCGCGCGAACGGCGCACCAGAATGCCCTGCTCTTCCAGCGGGCTGATCAGCTCCAACAAGCCACCCACGTCCTCGATGGTCGCCTCGCGCACCACCTCGAACTGCTCCTGCGACACCAGCGTACCGCCACCGCCACGGGTGAACAGCTCGGTCAGCAACGCGCCGTCTTCGGCATAGCTGACGATATGGCTACGCGCCACACCGCCCTTGCAGGCCTCGGCGGCGGCATCCAGCAGCTCGCCCTGGTAATCGCTGCCCAGTCGTTGAAGATGCGGGGCAACCTGCTGCGGGCGCAGCTCGCGCACCAGCTTGCCGTCAGCATCCAGCAGCCCCGGCTCTGCGCCGAACAGTAGCAGCTTGTCGGCGCCCAGCTCGATGGCAGCGCGGGTGGCCACGTCTTCGCAGGCCAGGTTGAAGATCTCGCCGGTGGGCGAGTAGCCGAGCGGCGACAGCAGCACGATGGAGCGCTCGTCGAGCAGGCGGCTGATGCCCTTGCGGTCGACCCGACGCACTTCACCGGTGTGGTGGTAGTCCACCCCTTCCAGCACGCCAATCGGCCGCGCAGTGACCAGGTTGCCGGACGCCACGCGCAGGCGCGAGCCCTGCATCGGCGAAGCAGCAATGTCCATCGACAGGCGTGCTTCGATGGCCAGGCGCAGGGCGCCGACAGCATCGATCACGCAGTCCAGGGTGGCGGCATCGGTGATGCGCAGGCCACGGTGGTAATGCGGGGTCAGCCCACGATCGGCCAGGCGGCTTTCGATCTGCGGGCGCGAGCCATGCACCAGCACCAGCCGCACGCCAAGACTGTGCAGCAGCACCAGGTCGTGGACGATGTTGCCGAAATTAGGGTGTTCCACCCCATCGCCAGGGAGCATGACCACGAAGGTGCAGTCGCGATGGGCATTGATGTACGGGGAGGCATGACGCAGCCAGTTGACGTAGTCGGGCATGACAGGGCCTGTGGATAAGTGGACGGAGAACGGCGGTACAGGGGCGTTCAGGATCATCGTCGGAACAGGCTTGCGGTCACGCACGGTCTCCTCTAGGCAGGAACGAATCAGGTCAATGGACGTTTAGTTCAGGCAATAGTGCCGGATCAGGTCACGCAATAGACGCACGGTAGGCTCGATTCGTGACATTTCAAGATATTCGCCAGGCTGGTGGGCACAGGCGATGTCGCCAGGGCCGAGCACGATGGTCTGGCAGCCCAGCTGCTGAAGATAAGGCGCTTCGGTGCCGAACGCCACCGCTTCGGCGCGGTGGCCGGTCAGGCGCTCCGCCACTTGCACAAGCTCGGCATCGGCGGCCTGCTCGAACGGCGGCACCTCCGGGAACAGCGGTGCGTAGTCGATGCGCACATCATGGCGCTCGGCCACCGGCACCAGCTTCTCGCGGATGGCGGCGCGCAGTTGCTCCACGTCCATGCCCGGCAATGGCCGCAGGTCGAACTCCAGGGCGCACTGGCCACAGATGCGGTTGGGGTTGTCACCCCCGTGGATACAGCCGAAGTTCATAGTCGGCGTCGGCACGGTGAACTGCGGGTTGCGGTAGGTTTGCTGCCATTGCTGGCGCAGGCCCATCAGCTCGCCCATCACCGCGTGCATGGCCTCCATGGCGCTGCGGCCCAGGTTTGGGTCCGACGAATGGCCGCTGCGCCCGAGGATGTCGATGCGGTCCATGAGGATGCCCTTGTGCATGCGGATCGGCCGCAGCCCGGTCGGCTCACCGATTACCGCCGCACGGCCCAACGGCTGGCCGGCTTCGGCCAGGGCGCGGGCGCCGGACATTGAGCTTTCTTCGTCGCAAGTGGCCAGAATCAGCAATGGCTGCTTGAAGTCGTGCTCCAGCAGCGGGATGACAGCTTCGATGACCAGGGCAAAGAAGCCCTTCATGTCGCAGCTGCCCAGGCCGACCCAGCGGCCATCGACCTCGGTGAGCGTCAGCGGGTCGCTGGTCCACAGTTGTTCGTCGTAAGGTACGGTGTCGCTGTGCCCGGCCAGCACCAGGCCGCCCGGGCCGCTGCCACGGCTGGCCAGCAGGTTGAACTTGCCGGGGCTGACCTGCTGGATGTCGCACGTGAAACCCAGGTCGCCCAGCCAGCCGGCCAACAGGTCGATGACCTGGCGGTTGGACTGGTCCAGCGCGGGCTGGGTGCAACTGACCGAAGGCGCGGCGATCAAGGCGGCAAACTGGTCTTTCAGCGTCGGCAACGGCATGCGCATACTCCTCGGAAGCGTTGCCCATCATAGGACTATCCGCTGTCTGGAATAAACCGTTGGCGGCGGACTGCTGTAGACTCTGCGTCAACCACGCCCCCCTTCGAGTCTGTGATGCACAAAGAAACCGAACTGAAGCTCCGCGCCAGCCGCGAGACCCTTGCCGCCCTGCGCGAGCACCCTCTGCTGAAAAAGCGCAACAAGTCCGGCTGGCAGACCCGCGAACTGCTCAACCAGTACTTCGACACCCCCGAGCGTGAGCTGTCCACCGCCCGTGTCGCCCTGCGCCTGCGCCGCGACGGCGACGCCGTCATCCAGACCCTCAAGTGCCGCGGCACCAGCGTGGCCGGCCTGTCCGAGCGCAACGAGTACGAGTGGAACCTGGACAAGGTCAAGCTCGACCTGAAAAAGCTGGACGCCACCTGCTGGCCCGAGCAACTGGCCAACCTGGACAAGAAAACCATCAAGCCACTGTTCACCACCGACTTCAGCCGTGAATACGCCGAAATCGCCTGGGGCCGTGGCAAGAGCAAAGTCGTGATCGAGGCTGCGTTGGACCAGGGCTTCGTGATCGCCGGCAAGCGCAAGGAAGAAATCTGCGAGCTGGAGCTGGAACTGCGCGAAGGTGATCCGCAAGCCCTGCTGGAACTGGCCGCCGAGCTGGCCGCCAGCCTGCCCCTGATGCCTTGCGACATCAGCAAGGCCGAGCGTGGCTACCGCCTGCTGGAGCCGGACAGCTACGAGCTGGGCCTGCCGCACACCGAGCTGGACCCCGAAATGGCCGTAGACGACGCTTACGCCGCCCTGGCCTGGCAACTGCTGGGCAGCAGCCAGCGCCTGGCCGAGCAATACCGCCACAACGGCCACTGGCGCCTGCTGCAGGACTGGGTCGAGTGCCTGAGCGAGCTGCGCGCCATCACCGCCAGCCTGGGCCAGGCCGCGCCGCGTGCCACTACCCGCGACCTGCGCAGCAGCCTGGACGCCCTGCTGGAAGACTGGCGCCCGCTGGTGCAGGCCGGCAACGATGACGAAGACATTCGCCGCGCCGCGCCCGAGCAGTTCGCCGAAGAGCTGGAAGACGTGCGCTGGGGCCAGTTCTCGCTGGAAACTTCGCGCTGGCTGCTGGCCCGCGCCTGGACCGCCGAGCGCAAGGGCCGTGGCGAGCGTCAGGGCAAGGCGCAACTGGCCAGCTGGCTGGGGCACCTGCTGGGCGAAGAAGGCCGCGCGTTGAAGCTGCCGCTGTACACCCAGCGCCCGGAAGACCTGGCCGAGCAATTGCCACGTATCGAACAGCTGCTGGCCTGGCTGCACCATGCCCGCCAGGTACTCGACGCGCCGCAGATGGACCGCCTGTATGGCGACCTGAAGAAGCTGCATGAGCTGGCGGTACAACCAATCAGCGATGAACAGGCGGAGCAATCGATCACCGCTGAGTTGCTGGAAGCACGTATCGAGCAAGCTCGGGCGGTGGATCAGAGCCGCGGCTGGAAGCATCTGCTCAAGGCTTGATACCGCATC